>JANMPF010000131.1:0-4206 GCA_031369725.1 Rhodobiaceae bacterium
GGGCATTGTGCAGGGAACCTATGAAACCTTCGCCGAAGTTGGCCGCAAGCATTACGCTGGCAACCTCAAGGGCAGATGGTTCCTGACCGCCGGATTGGGCGGCATGGGTGGGGCCCAGCCGCTTGCTGCCACCATGGCAGGCGCTTCCATGATCGCCATCGAATGCCAGCCCTCGCGCATCGAAATGCGGATCCGCACCCGCTACCTCGACACGCAAGCCGCAACTGTTGATGCAGCCATTGAAATGATCCAGCACTCGCCCAAGCCAATTTCCGTGGGCGTACTCGGCAATGCCGCCGAAATTCTTCCCGATATGGTCAAGCGTGGACTGAAGCCCGATGCCGTCACCGACCAGACCTCCGCCCATGATCCCGTAAACGGTTACCTGCCCATCGGCTGGACCTTGGCCGAATGGGAAGACAAGCGCGAAAGCGATCCGCAAGCCGTGAAGGCAGCCGCCATGGCGTCGATGAAAATCCATGTGCAGGCCATGCTGGATTTCCAGAAAATGGGCGTGCCCACCCTGGACTACGGCAACAACATTCGCCAGATGGCCTTCGAAATGGGCCTCAAGGAAGCTTTCGATTTTCCGGGCTTTGTGCCAGCCTATATCCGCCCGCTGTTCTGCCGTGGCATTGGCCCCTTCCGCTGGGCCGCACTCTCAGGCAACCCGGACGACATTTACAAAACCGATCAACGGGTGAAGGAACTCATCCCCGACGACAGGCACCTGCACAACTGGCTCGACATGGCGCGTGAGCGCATCGCCTTCCAGGGCCTGCCCGCCCGCATCTGCTGGGTGGGTCTCGGCCAGCGCCACAGGTTGGGTCTCGCCTTCAATGAAATGGTCAAAAAAGGTGAGGTCGAAGCCCCCATCGTCATTGGCCGTGACCATCTCGATTCAGGCTCGGTGGCTTCCCCCAACCGCGAAACCGAAGCCATGCTGGATGGTTCGGATACGGTGTCCGATTGGCCATTGCTCAACGCGCTGCTCAACACGGCATCAGGTGCCACCTGGGTTTCCATCCACCATGGTGGTGGTGTTGGCATTGGCTATTCACAGCACGCCGGCATGGTCGTGGTGGCCGATGGCACCGCCGATGCCGCCCGAAGGCTCGAGCGCGTGCTGTGGAACGACCCCGCCACCGGTGTCATGCGCCACGCCGACGCCGGCTACCAGATCGCCAGGGATTGTGCCGTCGAACAAGGACTGAAACTGCCGGGGATTACAATTTAACCCGCCTGCCCTCTCAAGCCGTCATCCCGCTGCGCCTCCCCATGTCGTCATCCTCGCCCCTCGTTCGTCATCCTCGCGCATGCGGGGATCCACCTTCCCGCCTTCGCGGGGTATGACGGAGGCGAGGTCACGATCCAATTAAAACTGATCACACTCTATCGGCCAGTAGCAGAACTTTTTCCGCAGTTCAGAATGAACTGGATTGCCCTGCCGTCGGTGAAGAATGAATTATGGAAAGTATTTTGACCCTCCATCGGCGGGGTCACATTAATCACGCGACCAGCGGCGACACAGCTGGAACGGCGCAAATCGCTGGTCATTTCGTCTCTTGCCTGATCCACGCCAGGGGCAATCATGTGATAAGTCAATCGTCGGTACAAAGTGCCAGATACGTCCAGATGGACCGTGCCCACCCAAACGGGAACCCCGTTGCCGGTCAAATTGGTGCTCCACAGATGCAAGTGGTGACGTTCGCGTGCCGAGTTTTGGGCCGTGGACCGTTCAAATGTCCAGTCGTTCGGTAGGCTATTCAAGAAAACTGGCAGGCCCGGGGCATTGGGATCAGCGCTATTCGTGATTTCAGCGAGAACTAATTTGAAACCGCTTGTTATTGATAGGGGAGCCGCCACCGCCCACCCCGCGTCTGCAAATGTGCGGTTTAGATCGGCGAAACTGCCAACCACAATCACGTTGATGGGTTCGATATGTGCACCAGTGAAGTCCTCGGTGAACCGCGGGAGGTGGTCAAACAGACGGGTGTCAATATCGTTCTCATTGAGAGTGAAGACCTGTTTCGGCGTAACTGCATGTGCGCTCAGGGGATGGCTCAAAAAGACAGCGATTGCTGCCTCCATCCAGACCACTGCGCCCGCTATTATCGCCAGGGGTAAGAGCGGCCGGACACTTTCTTGTGAGGGCTGCTCCCATGTGAGGCCAAACACGATGAAAACGGTTGTTACCCAGGCTGGCCCAAGGGCAAAGCTTGCGATGACATCCGATGGCCAGTGAACCCCGAGATAAATGCGCGAGAAGCCAATCCCCAGAATCAACGGGACGACACTTGCAAGAATAAGAGTTTTTCCCCACCAGCTTCGCGTTTGTGCCATGGCGTAACACGCAATAAAGCCGTAGAAGGCAAATGCCACCAGGGCGTGCCCGCTGGGAAAGCTGTTGCCTGAAGCGGCAAGCAGCGCATTATCCAGATTTGGCCTCGCCCGATGAAACGTAAACTTGGCGACTTGGGAAATAATCTGCTCGCCGAGTATCGAGGCAGCAAAGGCGCCCAGCCACCACCACTGGCGCGACAGATACATCAAAATCGCGAAGACAATCGACCCTACCGAGATCACCTGCCAATTGCCAAGGTAAGTTAAAAACAGCATCACAGAATTGTAGGCTGGTTCGCGCAAGGTTTGGACAAAGAACATGACACGCAGGTCCGCCTGGACGAGTGGATCGTCCGCGAGATAGTCTTGGACGACGCCAAAGAAGGCAAACCAGCATACAGCTGCGATGATGAGGCCAAAAGCCAGTGGTCGACGCGCCGGGTTGGCAAGGCTGGCGAGGAAGTCAAACAGCCTCGGACAGGACGAATACCACCGCTTGAGCAGCGATGAAGTCTCCAAACGGTACCTTAAGCGATCGAATATTGTCATCGGCAACGCAAACTCTTCTCAAAGAAAGACGGGCAGTTTAGTGCAATTGCGGGCGAAACTGTGGAACCACCAAATTACTTCAATGTAATACCATTTTCTCACTCACTATTGTATCAAGCATTATGGCTACCATATCCGAAAACGATCAGCCCCATGGCATCTTGCACAGGCTTTTCGACCTTGTTGTCATCTTGAAGTGGTTGAATGGCTTGGCCGAAATTGCCAGCGGATCGGTTCTATTCCTTCTGCAGACGGGCACCATCATGGCTTGGGTCAATTGGTTGACCCAGGTTGAATTAATTGAAGACCCGCACGACTTCTTGGCCATATCACTACATCGCTGGGCCCTCGGTTTTGGCCATGATGCACAGGTATTTGCAGGGCTCTACTTGCTGGCCCATGGTGTTGTCAAAATTGTTATCGCCAGTCTTCTCTTCATGGAAAAGACTTGGGCCTTTCCCTTGGCAATCACACTATTCTCCATTCTCGTGGCTTTTTCAATCTACCGCCTGTCGCAAAGCGCGTCCTGGCCGCTCGCGGGATTTATCGCTTTTGACGTGGTCACCATCGGGCTTATTGCAAAGGAATGGCGTGTCGTCCTTGGGCTTGGAAGGGCCTGACTGACCCTGCTGCTGGAGCTGGATCGCCTGCGATGGTCAACACTTCCGGGTGGATTGTAATTCGCCAAAGCGGCAACCGGCGTGTAAGTAGGCAAAAGAAAGTTGCCTGGGTTGACGGTGAATGATTTACACGATTGATGCAAACCTCACGCATTGGATAAACAGTTGGGCGGGCCACAGCCAATTCGTCGATCTCCTGATGCTGTGGGTGTCTTCCTTTGGGGTGCCGATACTCGTTTTAGCTGTTGCCTGCCAATGGTGGGCGCGCCATGACCGGCAACACACCCGGCATATACTTGTGGCGGCAGGGTTCTCGTTCCTGATCGGCTTGGCTTTTAACCAGTTCATTTTGCTTTTTGTCCAGCGGGTTCGACCCTATGATGGAGGCATTACCAGCCTTCTGGTAACGCCAAGTGGTGATCCATCTTTCCCATCCGACCATGCGACAGCTTCATTTGCCATCGCTGCCGCTTTTTTGGCTCACCGTTTCCGCGGCGCAACAGCGTTTCTGGCGGCTGCGGTCCTTGTTTCTGTTTCGCGCATCTACCTGGGAACACATTACGTGTCAGATATAATTGGAGGTGCCGTGACGGCGATATCGGCAGCGGCAGTAGTCTGGTGGATGTACCAGGAGGGCACGCGCGCTGACCGCTTCCTGACTGGCATCCTGTAGGTGAGGTGTGTTTGATTGCCG
>JANMPF010000171.1:0-5323 GCA_031369725.1 Rhodobiaceae bacterium
CGCACCGGTTTTACCGGCCGCGCACCCGCCCGCGACTATCCGCTCTCCAACAAGTTCGATGAAGTCGACACAATCGTTATTCTCGACAATGTGCTTATCCCCTGGGAGGACGTTCTCTTCTATCAACATACCCGCGCTGCCGCTTTTATCCGCCAGACCTTGCACCGCTATTCCGCCTTTCCCTTTGTGCAGCGCACCTTGTCTTATGCCGATTTGATCATTGGTGCTGCCCTGTGGAACGCCAGGCAGACCGGCCTTGATAAGCAACAGGCGGTACAGGAAAAGCTCGCCGAACTCGCCGTCTGGCGCGAGGGCATCAACGCCCACCTCACGGCATCCATTGTCATGGGTGAAAAAAGCCCCAATGGCTTGCTGATGCCAAACCAGTCGCTGCTCATGTCGGGCCGCTGCCATGCGCTCAACAATCTGCCAAAGATGATGCACATTGCCCGCGAGCTGTGCGGTGGCCAGATTTGCGTCACACCGGATGCAGCCGTGTTTGAACACCCCGATACCAAGAAGTGGATGGATAAATACTACACCATCAACGACGAATGGGTGGCCGACGACCGCCGCAAGCTTCTGGTTCTGGCCCGCGATCTCCTGAATTCCGATTACGCCGGCCACCGCCTGACGTTCCAGCTCTTTGCCCAGGCCCCGCCATTTGCGCAATCAGCCGCCGTTTATCGCAATTTCGATTGGAACAGCACCTTGAAATTTGCCCAGAAAGCTGGTGGCATGTCAGCCAACATATGGGGCAAACAGAAAAAGGCAGCCGAGTAATGACCGCACACCAGCGTATCCGACCCTTCAATACCAGGGTTACCTATCCCGAACAGAAACTCGATAACGACTTGTGTCAGGCCGTGGTGGCGCGCGGCACCATGGTGTTTGTGCGGGGCCAGGTCTCACAGGATCTGGACTCGCGCGAGTCCGTACATCTGGGTGATGCCACAGCCCAGACCGCCAAGACCATGGCCAACATAAAACTGCTGATGGAAGAATCCGGCGGCCACATGGACCATATCTGCCGCATCGTGGTGTACCTGACCGACGTGCGCTACCGGCAGGATGTCTACCGCGAAATGGGCAAGTGGCTGAAGGGCGTTTTCCCCTGTTCAACCGGGCTGGTGATTACCGCTTTGGCGCGCCCCGAATGGCTCGTTGAAATCGAAGTCACCGCCGTCATTCCGGATTGATGCCATGACATTTTCCATTGCCGGGCGCTGCGCCAAATCTGGTGCATTTGGTGTGGCCATCACAACCTCGTCAATCGCAGTTGGCGCCCGTTGCCCGCATGCACGCAGCGCAGTGGGGGCAGTGGCCACACAGAATGTCACCGACCCAAATCTGGGTCCCGTGCTGCTTGATTTGATGCAGCAAGGATTAAGCGCAAGAGATTCAATGGATTCAATAATCCGGGATCGCCCGCACATCGAATATCGTCAGCTCACGGCGGTTGATAAAAATGGCAATTCCGCCAGTTGGTCGGGAAAAAATATTCTCGGCACCCACGGCGTTTCAGAACAACACGATTGTGTGGCAGCCGGCAACCTGCTCAAATCGGCAAGCCTGCCAGCCGCAATGACCACTGCCTTTGCCGCCAATGCCGATCAACATTTGGCCGAACGTCTGCTGCGTTCGCTTGAGGCAGGTTTGGCGTCCGGTGGTGAGGAAGGTCTCGTGCATTCCGCCGCCCTCATCGTCTATTACCAGCAAGATTTTCCACTCGTCAATTTGCGGGTGGATTGGCATGATGAAAGTCCCATTGGCATGCTTCGCAAACTCTGGGAAGATTACCGCCCGCAAATGGCAGCCTACCTGCAACGCGCCATCGACCCCACAACGGCCCCAAGCTACGGCGTGCCAGGTGATCCTTAGTTCGAGAGCCTATCCAGCAATCTCCCCAACATTGCATCACACAAGCCCATTTGCTCCTCGCTTACATATTCATCCGGCTTATGCGCCACCGCAATGTTGCCCGGACCGCAGACAACGGCGGGAATGCCAAGTTCCTGTTGAAACAACCCGCCCTCGGTTCCAAAGGTGATTTTCCCCGTGGAATTGCCGCCGGTAAGGGCGCGCACAAAATTCACCGCTTCGCTGTCAACCGGCGTGTTGAGGGCAGGGTAGCTCTGCAACTCCTTGAATTCAAAGCGTGCCTGCGCAAACACCCCGCGGAATTTGGATGCCACCACTTCAGCCGCCATTGTGATGCGGCGAAATAGCGCCTGCCCGTCATCTTCCGGCAAATAGCGTATTTCAAAATCAAACGTTGCGTGGTTCGGTACAATGTTCATGACCTCGCCACCTGCCATCTTGCCCACATGCAGCGTGGTGTAAGCCACCTCGTAATCCCCATCACGCAAGCCGCAGGCCGCAATATCGGCCTGAATGGCCCGAATTTCGGCAATCAAGTCACACGCCATGTAAATCGCATTGGCACCAATGGGAGCAAGACTGGAATGCGCTTCAAGCCCGTGCGCCGTCACCCGGTAACCCAGCTTGCCCTTATGGGCAGTCACCACCTGCAGCATGGTGGGTTCCCCCACAATGCATAGCCGTGGCCGCACCGGCATTGTTTTCAACATGTCCAGCATGCGCCGAACCCCAATGCAGCCAATTTCCTCATCATAGGAAAACGCCAAATGAATGGGCGTGTGCAAGTTGCGCTGCACTGCCAAATGCGCCAGGCTCAGGCAACACGCGATGAAGCCCTTCATGTCGGCAGAGCCGCGCCCGTATAGATTGCCGCCCCGCGTCATCATCGCGAACGGATCGCTCGACCAGTTCTGCCCGTCTACTGGAACCACATCGGTGTGCGCCGAAAGCGCCACGCCGGCGGCATGCGAAGGTCCAATTGTGGCCCAGAGATTGGCCTTCTTTCCATCCTCATTGCTGACCAGGGTTGACACAATGCCGATGGCCTTTAACTCTTGTTCAACAAAGGCAATCAAGTCCAGATTGCTGTTGCGGCTAACGGTCGGAAAGGCAATGAGTTTGTCGAGATACTGGAGGGTGGTGTACATGGCCCTTCTGATATACGCTCGGTTTTTTGAATGCAACACATCTGCGGTTTGGGACTATTTCTTGCGTAAGATCTCTCTTGTCATTTTTGACTGCGATGGCGTGCTGGTGGATAGCGAGTGCTTGAGCGTTCAGGTGTTGATTGAAACCTTCGCAGACATTGGCGTGGCCATTGACCGGCCCTTCGTGTTCAAACATTTCCTCGGTCATAGCTTCTCTTCGGTTGCCGCAAAATTTGCAAGACTCCATGGCACCGATGTTTCCGATAATTTCGAAGCCGATTACCGCATCAGCCTGTTGCGGCGCTTTGCCTCCGAACTCAAACCCATGCCCGGCATCGAAGAGGTGATGGATGGTCTGGCCGTTCCTTTTTGCGTGGCAACCGGCAGCAGCCCGCTTCGCGTGTCAAAATCGCTCGAACTGGCAAACCTCTCGGCCAGGGTTGCAGGCCGCGTATTCACCACGTCCATGGTGGCCCGTGGCAAACCAGCGCCCGATGTGTTTTTATATGTGGCCGCAGAAATGAAAGTGCCACCAGAGGAGTGTCTGGTGGTTGAAGACAGTGCAACCGGAATAGAGGCCGCCAACGCTGCGAGAATGGTGGTTTGGCAATTTGCCGGCGGTTGCCACTATAAAAACGGTTATTTGAGGGATAGCCCAAGTCTCTTGGTGGATCGGGTTTTTGATCGTATGGATAGTTTTTTTGCAGCAGCGCCACAGCTAAAGCGCCCAATTTGGAAGTAATCACCGTCATGGTGCGAAATATCGAACAGGAGAATACGCGCCTTGACGAAGCAGCAAGGGCAGGCTGGCTGTATTACATCGCCGGCAACACGCAAGACGAAATCGCCCGCAAGCTCGGTGTTTCCCGCCAGACCGCGCAAAGGCTGGTTTCCCTGTCAATCAGCGAAAAACTCATCAAGGTGAGGCTTGATCACCCGATTGCCAATTGCCTGCAGCTGTCCGAACGCCTGAAGGAAAAGTATGAAATCGAATTCTCCGAGGTCGTACCCAGTGATCCCGAATCCGATTCCGTCTCCTTGGGCGTGGCGCAAGCTGCCGCTGCCGAGCTTGAGCGCTATATCATTTCCCAGCACCCCGTTATCGTTGCCATGGGAACCGGGCGCATGTTGCGCGCCATGGTGGACCAGCTCACACCCATGGATTGCCCGCAACACAAAATCGTTTCCCTCGTGGGCAACATTGCCTCCGACGGATCTGCCTCGCTCTATGACGTGGTGAGCCGGGTGGCAGATGCGGTGAAGGCCCCGCATTATCCCATGCCGCTTCCGGTCATCGCCACAACCGTCCACGACAAATCCCTTCTGCTGGGTCAGAAGCCGGTGCGCAACGTTATTGAACTCGCCAAGCAGGCCGATGTCACCTTCGTGGGTGTTGGCACGGTAGGCGACGATGCAGCCCTGGTGCGCGATGGCTTCGTCAAGCCCGATGAGATGCGCGCCCTGGTGAAGGCGGGTGCCGCCGGGGAAATCATCGGTTGGGCCTACGATGCCAATGGCCAGCTCATTGAGGGCTTCACCAATGACCGGGTGGTGAGCGTTCCCCTCGATCAACCCGCTAGGCGTCGCGTCATCGGTGTGGCCATGGCGCCACCCCGTTTGCGCGCCATAAAAGGTGCCTTGACCGGAAAGCTGATCAATGGCCTGATCACCAACGAGACCATGGCCGGACTCCTGCTGAAGTAGCAATCATGTAACCGCAATACCCAAGCAGAGCCCCAGATCGCACGGTGTCTGATGTTTGCCTCCCCTCCTTTCCGGAAAATCAACGCCGCTAAACCGCTTGTCGTCAAGAAACAAGTCCCAGTTGTCATCGCCAACGAAATCGGCATGTAGCTAATGCTCAAATAAACATCAAATGCTCAAGGCGATAAAATAACGCAATTTCAAATTGTTACGTAAATTGCTGCACAGCACTAGTGCGTTGCAGCAACGAATCTCTATTGACTCCTTGCCGTTTTGAATACGAGTATATGCCCGCTACATTGGCAAAAGCTCAATTATGCATTTGGGAGGATTTATATGAAACGTACAGTTATTGGCGTCCTGAGCGCCATGGCATTTGCTGCGCTTGCAACGACAGCGCTTGCAGATACAACGAAATTGACCATCGCCACCGTGAACAACGGCGACATGATCCGTATGCAGAAGCTGACGGATGATTTTACCAAGGCCAACCCGGACATTTCGCTGGAATGGTTAACCCTTGAAGAAAACGTGCTGCGTTAAAAAGTAACGACCGATATCGCTGCCAAGGGCGGCCAGTTCGACGTTCT
>JANMPF010000173.1:0-5237 GCA_031369725.1 Rhodobiaceae bacterium
GAATATGTAATTTAACTTGCTACAGATAAAACTTCCGCTATCAATCATGCCATTAACAATCACCTGGAGACAACCCTACAATGCTTACCGGAATTATCCCTACCTCATGGACCGGCCCGCTTCACGCCGCTCTTCGCGTCATAACTGGCCTGCTGTTTCTTGAACATGGCATGACCAAAATTCTCCATTGGCCGGCAACGGAATATTTCCCTGCTGGTCAGCCCCTTCCAACGCTGATGCTGGTAGCTGGCATTCTGGAACTCGTGGGCGGCGTTCTGATTACTGCTGGCCTGTTCACCCGCATCACCGCCTTTGTTCTGGCTGGCCAAATGGCAGCGGCCTATTTCATGGCACATATGCCACAGGGCTTCTTCCCAGTGCAAAACATGGGCGATGCTCCCATCATGTTCTGCTTTGTGTTCCTTTATTTTGCAGCTGCAGGCGCTGGCCCTTTCAGCCTTGATGAAAGTCGCAAATAATCTCCCCGCAAAATACCAAAGGCCGGACTTGCTCCGGCCTTTTTTATTGCCGTTCTTTGCGCAGCCGCGCCCAATAATCCAAGCGCTTTTTCACCTCGCGTTCAAAGCCGCGCTCTGGCGGATTGTAATAGTGCTCGCGGCCCATCTGGTCGGGAAAATAATTCTGGCCTGAAAAAGCTTCGGGCTCGTCGTGATCATATCTGTAACCTGCGCCATAGTCCTGTTGTTTCATCAGTTTCGTCGGTGCGTTCAGGATAATCTTTGGCGGCGCCAGTGATCCCGTTTCCTTCGCCCGCTTCATCGCTGCACCAAATGCCGTGTAGGCAGCGTTGGATTTGGGAGCGGTGGCAATGTAAATCGTGGCCTGCGCCAGCGCCAGTTCGCCTTCTGGTGAACCGAGAAAATCAAACGCATCCTTGGCCGCCAGCGCCTGTTGCAAGGCTTGCGGGTCGGCCAGCCCCACATCCTCAATGGCCATGCGCACCAAACGCCTGGCAAGAAACAGCGGGTCTTCACCCGCCGTCAGCATGCGCGCCAGATAATACAGTGCCGCATCCGGATCTGATCCGCGCACCGATTTATGCAAGGCTGAAATCAAATTGTAATGGCCATCCGCCGCCTTGTCATAAAGCGGCATGCGCTGTTGCACGATCTTGGCCAAGGCTTCCGTGTGCAGTTCAGGAACGCCCTCGCCCACGCTCGCAAATATCTCTTCAATGAGATTGAGAATGTACCGCCCATCCCCATCTGCCATGGCAATAAGGCCAGCCCGCGCCTCAGCGGCTACGGGTAACGCGCGCTTTTCAAACATTTCAGCCCGCCCGATGAGCGCTGCCATCGCGTCCGCATCCAGCCGGTTCAGCACCAGCACCTGTGCGCGCGACAGCAAAGCACCGTTGAGTTCAAACGACGGGTTTTCCGTGGTGGCCCCCACCAGTGTAATTGTGCCGTCTTCCACAAACGGCAAAAATGAATCCTGCTGGGATTTGTTGAAGCGGTGGATTTCGTCAACAAACAGCAGCGTTCCCCGCCCCTGCTCGCGCCTGATGCGGGCCTGCTCAAAGGCTTTCTTCAAGTCCGCCACGCCTGAAAATATCGCCGACATCTGTTCAAAGGCCAGCCCCGTTTCACCCGCCAGCAGCCGTGCTATTGTTGTCTTTCCGGTGCCCGGCGGGCCCCATAGGATGATTGATGGAATGCGCCCCGAAGCCAGCATCCGGCTCAATATGCCATCGGTCCCCGTAAGGTGATCCTGCCCCACCACATCGCCCAGCTGCTGCGGCCGCAAGCGGTCCGCCAGGGGCCGCGGCGCGTCCTTGCCAAGCCCTGCCGCCTGGAACAGCGTGTTCATCAACGCAGTTTCATCTGCAACTTGTGACCGCCGCGGTCGATCTGTATTTCCCAGTAGCCAGGATCTTGCGCCAGTACCTTTTCCAGCCCTTCAACGTTGGCTATGGCAACCCCATTCACATCAAGCAGGATGTCACCCTTCTGAAAAAACCGTTGTGCGATGCCACCCCGGATATCCAGCGCCACAACACCGCTGATAAGGGTCGGAACGCCTAGCTCTTCAGCCACTGCCGGCGAAAGGTTGGCAACCACCATCCCCTGCAGCGGGCTTCTTTCCTTGAGCAGGGTTTCTTCGCGCTGCGTGGTTTCCGGTGCGGCGACAAGCTTCACATTGGCCTCCAGCAATTTGCCGCCACGCTGGTACTCCACAATGGTTTGCTGGCCAATTTTTGAGGTGGCAATGCGGTAGCCAAATTCCCGCGCGTTCTCAATCGGGTGGCCATCAACGGCGAGAATGACATCACCTTGTTTCAGCCCGGCAAGCAGGAATGGGCTTTGCGGATGAAAGCCCACCACCAGTGCACCTTCCGGCCGCGAAAACCCGAGGCTGTCGGCAATGTCGGCGGTCACATCCTGCATGTCAGCACCAATCCACGGCCGCTCCACCTTGGTGCCATTCTCAGCCGACTGCACCACGGTTTTCACCATGTTGGAAGGAATGGAAAACCCAATGCCGATGGAGCCGCCGGAACGCGAATAAATTGCCGTGTTGATGCCCACCAGCTCGCCCGCCATGTTGACCAGTGCACCGCCGGAATTGCCGGGATTGATGGCCGCATCCGTTTGAATGAAGAACTGGTAATCGCTGATTCCCACTTGCGTGCGCGCCAGCGCCGAAACAATCCCGCTTGTGACAGTTTGTCCTACCCCAAACGGATTGCCAATCGCCAGCACCAAATCACCCACATCCAGATTGTCGGAATCGCCAAACGGAAGTGCCGCCAGTTCCTCATCACCCACATCAATCTTGAGCACCGCCAGATCGCTGCGCTCATCGGCCAGCAAAACCTTGGCCACAAACTCGCGCTTGTCGGCCAGCACCACACGAATGTCCGTGCCGCCCTTGATCACGTGGTTGTTGGTTACAATAAGCCCGCTGCGATCCACGATGACGCCAGAACCAAGTGAGTTTTGCACACGTTCCCGGGGTGTGCCGAAATTGCCGTTGCCACCGAAAAACTGCCTGAAAAACGGGTCGTCGAAAACCCCCTGGCTGTCCTGCTGAACAATCTTGCTGGTTGAAAAAACATTCACCACGGCAGGTGCGGTGGACTTGACCACTGGTGCAAAAGACAAAAGCACCTGGCCTTTTGACGCAGGCACCGTTGCTGCCCCAAATGCCGCAGCAGAAATCAAAACCCATGAAAACACCACGGCAATCAATAAACGCATTTTCGCTCCACAAGTCTGACGGCGTTCTATCAAACTGCCTGATTTGACAGTATGATGGCGCAACTGCTGTATAACACGAATCGTGTCAATTCACCTCTTTTGAAAAACGTGGGGCCATGTCAAAAACCGCTACCAACATGATCTTTGAATCAGCCGCCGCCGCCGCCCGGGATTTGCAGCCCGATGCACCCATATTCTGTTTCAGTGCCCAGCAGCTTCGCGAGCGCGCCGAAATATTCCTGAAAGGCTTTCCAGGCGAAGTGACATTCGCCGTGAAATCCAATTCATCCCCGCAGGTCATAAGGGTATTGAGTGAAACCGGCGTGAAAGCCTGGGACGTGGCCTCGGTGCATGAGATGGCCATGGTTGCCAAGGAAGTCAAAAACCCGCGCTTCCATTACCACAACCCGGTGAAATCGCGCCGTGAAATTGCCGATGCGTTCAATTTCTATGACTGCAAGCGCTATGTGGTGGATTGCCGCGAAGAGCTGGCAAAAATAGCCGCCATTGTGGGCCAGGCCAAAGGCATTGAAATTGCCGTGCGTTTTGTCCTGCCACGCGACCGCGGCGCCTCGGTTCATGATTTTTCCACCAAATTCGGCGCACCCGATCACATCTGCGTTGAACTGCTGAAGCAGGTTGTGGAATTGGGCTACACGCCGCTGCTCACCTTCCACCCCGGTTCACAAAGTACCGAACCACATACCTATGTGCGACACATCGAAGCTGCGGCCCGCATAGCAGGCTCCGCCGGCATTGCCATCACCAAGCTCAATGTGGGGGGCGGTTTCCCCGCCAATTATGTTTTAAGCACAGCGCCTGAACCCGGCGTGTTTTTCAAGATCATAAAAGAGGCTGTCGTGAAATCCTTCGCTGAAAATCAGCAGCCGGCACTTGAATGCGAGCCCGGTCGTGGCCTCGTTGCCAATTGCATGTCGCTGCTGACAAGGGTGAAACTCGTATGTACCGATGGTGATGACATCTTCATCAATGATGGCGTCTACGGCGGCCTGATGGAATACATGCAGGTGCCTGAACTCAAGCCGCCCTTCCGCGTTATCCGCAATGGCAAAGTCATTGAGGGTGCGGCCAAGTCCTTCAAGGTTTTCGGCCCCACCTGCGATCCACTTGACGTGCTGCCCCACCGGCTGGATATTTTGGCAACCCTGCAGGAAGACGATTATATCGAGTTCGGCTCGCTGGGTGCCTACGGCGTTGCCACCATGACCAATTTCAACGGCTACGGCAGCAACGCAATTATCTCGGTTGACCAGGCCTACGCGCTATAACGCTCCCGCGTTTCGGCATGCCAGCACACCTCACCAAACCCGTCATTCCGGCGAACGCCGGAAAAAGGAAACTCGCATGACCCTCTCCCCAAACCTGCGCGGCATACTCTTCATGGTTCTGGCTGCCGGCACGTTTGTGACCAATGACAGCTTGATGAAACTTGTATTGGCCACCACGCCACCCATGCAGGTTCTCGTGATGCGCGGGGCTGCAGCTGCAATCTGGTGTTTCCCGCTTTTGTTCGTGCTTGGCCACAAGGCTGATATTTACCGTGCCCTTAATCCCTGGGTGCTGTTGCGGGCAGCTTGCGAGGTTTTGGCCATCATGAGTTTCATTGTCGCCCTCAAACACATGCCCATCGGTGATGTGACCGCAATTTTCCAGACAGCACCCCTGCTGGTGCTGATGGGCGTTGCCCTGGTGTGGGGCGAGAAGATTGGTGGCGTTCGCATGGCGCTCATTGCCATTGGTGTGACGGGCGCTCTGCTTGTCGCCCAGCCCGGCAGCGCTTCTGCTTCACCTTACGCAATCTTTGGCTTTATCACCGCCATTGGCTCGGCCTTGCGCGATCTCGTCGGCCGCAAAGTGCCCCATGATATTCCGGGCCTGGTGGTGGCATTCGCAACAATCATTGTGGTGATGCTGGCCGCGGCTACCGCCAACACCATGTTTGAAACCTGGGTTGCACCACCGCCCCAAAATATCATTGAGATGCTTGCGGCAGGC
>JANMPF010000190.1:0-2331 GCA_031369725.1 Rhodobiaceae bacterium
TGGCAAGTCCGGCACATTCACGGCGAAATAGTCATGGCGCTGATGCCCGTTGAAGAAGCCCGTGTCCGCATTCTGGCGGGGGTGAAGCCATTGGCAGCCGAAAACATACCCCTCGCCCGGGCTTTGGGCCGCGTATTGGCAAAGCCGCTCGGTGCCAAGCGCGATCAGCCGCCGTTTAATGCCTCGGCCATGGATGGTTATGCGGTGCGTGCCCACGATGTGGCCGTTGTTCCTGCAACGCTCAAAGTCATCGGCACAAGTGCTGCCGGGCATGCCTTCACAGGCAAACTGAAACCGGGCGAGGCCATTCGTATTTTCACAGGCGCACCGGTTCCGGCCACGGCGGATGCCGTCGTCATTCAGGAAAATACCGAGGCTGCGGGTAGCGCTGTGACGGTGCTGCGATCAATTCGCTCCCAGCAAAATATCCGTCCTGCCGGACTTGATTTCAAGAGGGGTGAAACCCTTCTTTCCAGCACTATCCGGTTGAACGCCCGCGACATCGGACTTGCCGCAGCAATGAATTGCGGTATTGTCAGTGTGCGGAGAAAGCCGGTTGTGGCTGTCATCGCAACTGGTGATGAACTTGTGCTGCCAGGGCAAAAACCCCGTGCCGATCAAATCGTGTCGTCCAACAGCAACGCGCTTGTTGCCATGGCGGAAAGTTTCGGTGGTGCGGTTGTCAATTGCGGTATCATCCCTGACAATCTCAAGGCGACTGAACGCGCCATTCTCAAGATGGCAAAGGCAGATGTGTTGGTCACCACGGGTGGTGCATCGGTTGGCGATCATGATTTTATCCAGCAGGCATTGAAGAACGCGCACGTCAAAATCGATTTCTGGAAGATTGCCCTGCGGCCGGGAAAGCCCTTCATGTATGGCCGCAAAGGCAAGCAGCACGTGATGGGGCTCCCCGGCAATCCGGTATCGGCGCTGGTTTGCGCACGGTTGTTTCTCAAACCGCTGCTTGACGCATTGCAGGGTCTTGCCACGCAAGACCCGGTGGCAACGGCGCGCCTGGGTGCCGCAATGGCTGCCAATGACGGTCGTCAGGATTATGTGCGGGCGCGGCTTGAAATTGCCGCTGACGGGGCACGCCTGGCCATACCTTTCAACCGCCAGGATTCCTCGATGCAACGCACCTTTCGGGACGCCCATTGCCTCATTGTCCGCTCCCCAAATGCGCCAGAAGCCCACGTGGGCGACCTTGTACCCATTCTCAATCTTGATTTTTAAATGTGACGGAAAGTAAACAGTTGCAGAACTAAAGCGGAACCTGTATAGATGTTGTGGGTTTGTTCCGAATCCGCACATTTTACAGAGGCTGTTCCCCATGCTCACCCGCAAACAACTTGAATTGCTGCTTTTCATCAATGAGCGCCTCAAGGAAGAAGGCGTTCCACCCTCATTTGAAGAGATGAAGGACGCGCTGAATTTGCAATCCAAATCGGGGGTTCACCGGCTCATTGTGGCATTGGAAGAGCGGGGTTTTTTGAAGCGCATGGCCAACCGTGCGCGCGCACTTGAAATTATCAAGCTGCCCGAGTCGCACTCACCGAGTTTGACGTCCAAGAAATCCGGTTTTTCGCCCAATGTCATTCAGGGCAGCCTTGGCAAGGTGAAACCCATGCCGGTGGCCAATGACGGTATTCCCCGCTCTGTCATGGTGCCGCTGATGGGCAAGATTGCGGCGGGTGTTCCCATTGCGGCCATTCAGGACCATACCCACAATATTTCTGTGCCACCTGAAATGCTGGGCGGTGGCGAGCATTTCGCTCTCGAGGTCAAGGGCGACTCGATGATTGATGCGGGCATTTTTGATGGTGACACGGTTCTCATCCGCAGAGGTGATACGGCCAACAATGGTGAAATCATTGTAGCACTCATTGATGCCGAGGAAGCAACCTTGAAGCGCCTGCGCAAGAAGGGCGAGTCGGTTGCCCTTGAAGCTGCCAACCCCGCTTACGAAACCCGCATTTTCGGGCCTGACCGTGTACAGGTGCAGGGTCGCCTCGTGGGGCTGCTGCGGAAGTACTAGCCGCAAGGCCGTCATTGCGGCGCACGCCCACCAATATCCGTCATTCCGGCGTAAGCCGGAAGGTGCAGTTTCTATTCTGGACCGGATTCCGGCGTTCGCCGGAATGACGATTGTTTTTGGTGTTACCTCAAAATCCTGAAGTCACCCACGGCGATATTGGTGGCACCGTCTGGTCCGGCTACGCGAATCCACAAAGCTTTGCCCATGGCCTTGTCGGGAATGACGAAAGATTGCTTGCCCGGGGTTGTCTGTAAGGTGAAACTTTGAATGGCAAGGCCGGAAGCATCCATTTG
>JANMPF010000208.1:0-5409 GCA_031369725.1 Rhodobiaceae bacterium
AGGGCGGTGAAGGGTTCGTCGAGCAGCAGGATTGGCTTGTCGCGCACAAGGGCGCGGGCAATGGCAATGCGCTGTTTTTCGCCGCCGGAGATTTCTGTTGGCTTGCGGGATTTGTAAAGGCTAAGGCCCACGCGGTCGAGAGCGCTATCGATGCGGCTGCGTTGCTGCTCATGCAGCTTCAGACGGGGTGAAATTCCAAGTGCCACATTGGTCCACACATCCAAATGGGCAAAGCTGTTGTTGTCCTGGAAGATCATGCTCACCGGGCGCTGGTCGGGTGCTACACCTTCCATATCAATTCCGGCAATTTTCAAGTGGCCGGAGAGGGGTTGCTCGAAGCCGGCAATGAGCGACAGGAGCGTGGACTTGCCAGCGCCGCTGGGGCCGATGACGCCCATGAATTCGCCTCTCGCAACATGGAGATCGAAATTCATCAGCATTGCCTCGTAGCGAAATTTTACAGCCTCAAGACTGATCATGCTGGCGGCTCCATGCTTGGGCCAGGGTTATGAGGACAAAGCAGAAGGCTGTCAGCACCATGGCCGTGCCGGCGGCGGCATCCATGCGGTAATGGCCCATTTGTTTCATGATCAGCGCGGGAAGTGTCACAAGGTTGTCGCTGCCAAAGAGCGAGATGGCGGAAAGGTCACCGAGTGATACGATGACGGCCATGAGGAATGCAAGGGCCAATGGTTTGCGAAGGGTTGGCAAATCGATCAGGTGCCACCTGGCAAATCCACTGAGGCCGAGACTGGCGCAGAGCCTGTCATGGCGCTGGGATGTCTCGATGATTGCGGGGTAAAGCGGTGACCAGACGAAGGGCAGCGCCATGAGGGAATTGAGGATGATCACCAGCAGCATGGCATAGTTATTGACGTCGGCTATTGGGCTCAAGGCGACAAACCAGCCGGTTGCAAGAACGGCAGGAGGCATGATGAGTGCGGCAAGGCAGGCGAGTGTGATAGCGGCGCGCAAGGTTCTGTTGCGGTGTTTGGCGGCGGTGTCGGTCAGCGCCCAACCCAGAACCAGGCTTATGCTGGCAGCACACGTGCCAATGGTGAGGCTCGTGAGGGTCGCACGCAGCAGGCTTGCGTCGAACTGAATTTTGGTGATGCCGGTGGCGATGACATTGATCAGCGGCGGCAGTACGATGAGTGTGGCCAACGCAATTGCGGTGAAGTCGCAAAGTTTTGTGGTGATTGACTGTGCGTGGAAACGTTTGACCCTGGCGAGTGTGCGGGGAAACACCTGGACTTCCCTTGCGAATTGTCCCGCGATGATGACGAGAATCCCGCAGGTCATGAGTTGGGCAAGGGATAGAATGGAAGCGCGGGCCGGATCGAAATCCAGGCGCAGGGATTGATAGATGGCAACTTCAAGGGTTGTGGCCTGGGGGCCGCCGCCGAGAATGAGCACGACAGCAAAGCTTGCGGTGCACAGCAAGAATATGAGGCTGGCGATGCCGGTGATGGCGGGGCCGAGTTGCGGCCATTCGATGAGGCGGAAGACATCGGCGTTGGTGAAACCCAACTGCGCTGCGAGCCTGAAACTTTCAGCGGGGACCGCTTCCAGCCGTGTGAGCATGAGGCGCGACGCGAGCGGCATATTGAAAAACACATGGGCGAGGAGAATGCCCGACAGCCCATAAACGGGGACAATGCCGCCGAACGCGCCATTGTTTCCGTAAACGCCGAGGATGCCGAGAATGGCCACGATTGCGGGCAGCGCCAGGGGGACTGAGAAGAGTTTGAGGAGTGCGTCACGCCCGGGGAACTCGTGCCTTGCCAAGGCAAGTGCTGCCGGCAAGGCTATGGCGAGGGAAAGAAGCGTTGAAAGAAATGCCTGTTTTAAAGTGAAGCTTACAACACGGGGGAGATAGGCGTCAAAACCGGAAAATCCATTGGTATAGCCAAGCCACAAGAGGGGCAGAAATCCAAATGCAACCGCAGCCAGAATGAATCCGAGTGCGGTTGCAATTTTGGCGTTTTGAAAATTCATTTGCTCAAGGTGTTCAGCCACTCATCCATCCAGGCACGGCGGTTTTTGAATACCTCGTCGGGGGTGAAGAGCAAGGTTTTGGTTGGCACCACAATTTTGTTGAACGCGTCCGGCAGGGCTTCCTTGGTTTGGCCGGCAGGCAACATCCAGTTGTTGGTTGGGATGAAATCCTGAAATGCCGGGGTCATCATGAAGTTCAGGAATTTTTGCGCCAAGGCTTTTTCGGGTGAAGCTTCAATCAAACCGGCAACCTCGATTTGAAGGTAATGCCCTTCGCTGAAGGGGGCCGCCTGGTAGCGCGAAGTGTTTTCAGCCACCATGTGATAGGCCGGAGACGTGGTGTAGGAGAGCACCATGGGAACCTCGCCCTTGGTGAAGAGGCCGTAGGCTTCACTCCAACCCGGGGTGAAGGTGAGCACGCGGGGTTGCAGTTTCTTCCACGCGTCGGCGGCCTTGTCGCCGTAGACCGATTTCATCCACAGGAGAAAACCGAGGCCTGGCGTTGATGATCGGGGGTCCTCGAGAGCGATTTTTTGTGATGGATCGCCGTTCACCAGTTCATCCAAACTCTTCGGCGGCACCTTCATTTTTTCGCTGTCGTAGATGACTGCGAAATGGGCGTAGTCAAAGGGCATGAAGTAGTCATCGGTCCAGGCTTGCGGCGTTTTGGCCAAGGCTTTGTCAACGCCGTGTTTGCCAAACAGTCCGGTTGCCTCGGCTTCTGCCGTAAGGCTGGTGTCAAGGCCCAGAACCACATCGGCCTTGGTATTGGCACCTTCGAGTTTCAGGCGGTTGAGGGCTGCCACACCATCACCAAGCCCTACCCATTCAACGGTGCAATCACAGGTTTTTTCGAAGGATTCCTTGATTTTGGCGCCTGGACCCCATTCGGATACGAAGCTTTCATAGGTGTAAATCGTGAGGGTTTCCTTGGCTTGCGCAAGGGATGCAAAGGTCATCAAGGCCGCGAGAGATGCAAATAGTTTTGACATACGTCCTCCATTATCGTTTCAATACGGATGGAGGATTGGAACTTGCGATTAAGTTCCGCCCGCAATCCCTCCGCCGGCATAATCCGGATCAGGTTCAGCGGGTTGGAACACGCGGGTTCCTCTCAGCCGCGAATGCGGCACCCCGTTGAGAGCAATCACAGACCTAAACTTATCAAGGTGCACTTTCAAGTTCTTTTTGCTACACGGGCGTTATGTCTCGTTTCGTAGTCCTTCTCGGTGGCGACCTCACGGTTACGCCACGGCTGCTTCGCCAAATTGCAGGTGCGCGGTTTATTGCGGCTGATAGTGGCATGAAGCATGCCAGCGCTTTGGGTGTGGTGCCGGAGCTGTGGGTGGGGGATTTTGACAGTGCTGGCGCGGAATTGTTGCTGGATTACGCCGACGTGCGGCGCCAGGTTTACCCCGCTGAAAAAGATGCAACCGATGGTGAAATTGCGGTGCAGGAAGCGCTGAAACTGGGGGCCACCGAAATCATCATGCTGGGTGGGTTTGGCGGGCAAGCTGACCATGCGACAGCGCATTTGGGGTTGGCACTCAAGCTGGCGCTGGCTCACACCCGTTGCTTTATTTCGAGTGGCGTGGAGGAAGCCTATCCGCTCGTTGCCGGTTCGCATGAATTTGATCTTGCGGCGGGAAGCCGGTTTAGCATTGTGCCGTGGAGCGATGTTTTGGGGTTCACGCTGGCGGGCGTGAAGTGGCCGCTCACGAATGTGAAACTTGCGCTGGGGTCCAGCTTTACCATGTCGAATGTCGCTTTGGGTCGGGTGACGCTGTCATTTGTGTCGGGCATTGCGATTGCCTTTGCCTACCCCACGGAAATAGATTGAAAAGTCATGCAAGTCACCATTGAGCATTTGAATTGGCGCGGCGAAGGTGTGAGCGGGGAGCGGACTTTCCGCCATGTGCTGGCTGGTGAAGTGGTCGAGATGGCATCCGGGCAGGTGGTGCAAGCCTCGCCTGAACGCAGTGATGCATTTTGCAAGTATTATGCAAAATGCGGCGGCTGCCAACTGCAGCATTGGAAGCTTGCGCCTTACCAGACATGGAAAATGGGTCTCATCACTGCGGCTCTTGCCAAACGTGGCATTGACGCCCGCGTAGCTGAAATCATCGATGCGCATGGTGCAGGACGCCGGCGGGTCAGCCTGCATGTGCGCAAGAAGGAGGGTGTTGTAACGGCAGGTTTCATGGCGCCGCGCAGTCATGAACTCATCGACATTGATCAATGTCCGATACTCACACCCGCCTTGCAGAATGCGACTGACATCGCACGCAAGCTTGGGAGCCGGCTGGGCGATTGTGATGTGTCACTCACTGCGGCCGACAATGGGCTTGATGTTGCGGTGAAAGTTGAGCGCCGAATTGCCGAGGCGCAGTTGCCGAAGTTGGCAGGTCTTGTCGCTGAGTTGAAACTTTTGCGCATGACAATCAACGGCAGCCTGGTTGCCACCCTTGGAACGCCAACAATCGCCATGGGCAAGGGCTTGGTGCAGTTGCCACCGGGATCGTTTTTGCAAGCAACCAAACTTGGTGAGGAAACGCTCGCGTTGCTCGTGCTCGGCGCCATTGGCAGGGCCAAATCCGTTGCCGATCTTTTTTGTGGCATTGGCCCGTTTGCCTGGCGCATTGCCAACACGGCCAAGGTGACAGCAATCGATAGTGACAGGCCCGCCATTGCCAGTCTGGCCCAGGCCGTGCGGCTCACTCGCGGCGTGAAGCCCCTTCAAACCGCGGCGCGTGATTTGATGCGCGAACCAATGGTTGCCAGTGAGCTTAAGGAATTTGATGCGGTGGTGTTTGATCCGCCGCGCGCCGGTGCGGAAGCGCAGGCGAGGCAATTGGCCAAGTCAGTGGTGAAAACTGTGGTGGCGGTTTCGTGTGATCCCGCCAGCCTTGCGCGGGATGCAGAGATCTTGATTGGCGGTGGCTACAAACTGAAATCGGTGACCGCCGTTGACCAATTCAAATATACGTCACATGTGGAGATTGTGGCCGGGTTCAGCCGCTAATCCTTGGCGCGTTCGACGTAGGCACCGTCGGCGGTTTCAACGACGATGCGGGTTCCGGCTGCAACATGGGGTGGCACCAGGGTGCGCACGCCGTTGGAGAGGAGTGCTGGCTTGAAGGAAGAAGACGCCGTCTGGTTCTTGATGGCGGGCTCGGTTTCCATGATTTCCAGGGTTACGCGCTGGGGCAGTTCGATGGAAATCGGGCCTTCGTTGAACAGGGCGATCTGGCATTCCATGCCTTCCTGCAGATAGGGGGCGAAATCGCCCACCAGATCGGCACTCAGGCTGACCTGCTCGAAGCTTTCGGGATTCATGAATACATACATGTCGCCATCCTTGTAGAGATAGCTATGGGTAACGGTTTCAACGAAGGCGCGTTCCATCGTATC
>JANMPF010000265.1:0-2146 GCA_031369725.1 Rhodobiaceae bacterium
GCACCGGCATTATTCTGGCAACGCAAGACGCAGCGATTGCGAAACTGGCGCATGGCGGAGAGATGACACCACCACTCGATTTGGTCCAGGAGATGAGGCTGCGGTCGGTGGCGGATTTGCCCCGCGAACCGGTGACACGCAGCGAAATTTTACAGCTGACGGGCGGCGACCAGGGCTATGTTTGGGGTCTGAACGGCAAGCCTTCCATGCATGACACGCTGTTTAACGTGAAGGAAGGCGAGCGGGTGGAAGTGGTCTTGCAGAACCTGACAGGGATGGCACATCCCATGCATTTGCACGGGCATTATTTTAAAGTGGCTGCCGTCAACAATGTTGCCATTGACGGCGCATTGCGGGATACGGTTCTGGTGCCACCCTTGACGTCCGTCACCATTCGCTTTGATGCGGACAATCCCGGCAACTGGGCGTTTCATTGCCACCACCTTTACCACATGAATTCCGGCATGATGGGCGCAATGGTCTATTCAAGTTCGGCGTAGCCTCACGCAAACGCTCCGTGGCAGTGCTTGAATTTTTTGCCGGAGCCGCAGGGGCAGGGATCATTGCGGGAAACCTTGCCCCAGGTTTCGGGCCTGTCTGGATCTAGACTGGCGTTCACGGTTGCTGTGGCCTGGCCAAAGTTGGCCAGCAAGGCACCACCCACTTCATCCTCACCGGATGTGGCGTCGATATGATGGGCCATCATCATGGGCAATTCATCTGCTTCAGGCAGCAAGTCGCCATCCGGCTGGGTTTGAATTTCAACGCGCATGACCTGGGCGGTTGAGGTTTCACGCAGTTTGGCAATCATTGCCTCAAACAGGTTGAAGCCCTCGGTTTTGTATTCGTTGAGCGGATCGCGCTGGCCATAGCCACGCAGGTGGATGACCTGGCGCAATTGCTCGACGGTTACGATGTGGTCACGCCAGAGCTGATCAAGGGTTTGCAACACGACGGCCTTTTCAACCTGCTGCATGATTTCGGGGGTGAATTTTTCGCGCTTGGCGGCATAAAAATCGTCGGCCGCCTTGGTTACGCGTTCACGGATTTCCTCTTCGGCGATGCCTTCCTCCTTGGCCCAGTCCTCAATTGGGAAATCAATGGCGATGGCTTCACGCAAACGTTCACGCAACTCCGTGGTTTCCCACTGCTCGGCATAAGTCTTTTCAGGCATGTGCTTGGCAATGAGATCGTCGATCACCTGGTGGCGCATATCATCGACGGTTTCGGAAACATCCTCGCCCTTCATGATGCCAATGCGCTGTTCAAAAATGACCTTGCGCTGGTCGTTCATGACGTTGTCGAATTTCAGCAGGTTCTTGCGAATGTCGAAATTCCGGGCCTCGACTTTTTGCTGGGCCTTTTCAAGCGCCTTGTTGATCCATGCGTGAACGATGGATTCGCCTTCCTTGAGGCCGAGCCTTTGCAGCATGGAGTCCATGCGTTCGGAACCGAAGATGCGCATGAGGTCATCTTCGAGCGAAAGATAAAAGCGTGAGCGGCCGGGATCGCCCTGACGGCCGGACCGGCCACGCAACTGGTTGTCAATGCGGCGGCTTTCGTGGCGTTCGGTGCCGATCACAAAGAGACCGCCCGCAGCCAAAACCGTTTGCCGGTTGGCTTCAATTTCCGCGGCAATTTCGGCAATGCGGCTGTCGCGGCCAGCACCTTCTGGAACATCGGCAAGATCGGTTGCCACGCGCATGTCAAGATTGCCGCCGAGCTTAATGTCGGTACCGCGGCCTGCCATGTTGGTGGCAATGGTCACCGCACCGGCAATGCCGGCCTGGGAAATGATGGCAGCTTCCTGCTCGTGGTAGCGCGCATTCAACACATTGTGCGGCACGTCGAGAGATTTCAACATGGCGGCGAGTGTTTCGGACTTTTCGATCGATGTGGTGCCCACCAGCACGGGTTGACCGCGCTCGCGGGCATCCCTCACGGTTTCGATGATGGAGGCATATTTCTCGCGGGTGGTGCGGTAGACCTCGTCATCTTCATCTTTGCGAAGCACTTCGACATTGGTCGGAATTTCGATGACTTCGAGTTTGTAGATGTCCATGAATTCATCGGCTTCGGTGGATGCCGTGCCGGTCATGCCGGCAAGCTTTTCATACAGCCTGAAATAGTTCTGGAAGGTGATGGA
>JANMPF010000269.1:0-3424 GCA_031369725.1 Rhodobiaceae bacterium
ATCATAAGTTGCCATATTCCAAACGAAATAACCAGTTTCTTCAGCGTTCATCACCGTGTCCTTCTTGCGACCATCGATATGCTGGTCGGCTGAAAACATGACAATTGGCGGATCATAAGTGATGTTCTGCCATTGGCTGAAAGGCGCGAGATTTGGTTTTCCGTCCCGCGAGATGGTGGACAGCCAGCCGATTGGCCGGGGCACGGTGCAACTTTTGAAAGGATCAAATGCAAGGAGGCGGAGTTTTTGGCGCGGGTCATAGTGCATCAATAAACTCTAACCTCACTTGGGTTGAAGTAGCAAGAGTCGAAAGAGTGTTGCGGATAGGGTAATCAAGGGCCTGCGGGAATTTTGTTCCGGAAATTGACGACTGAGGACTATAAGCCTAGTTAAACAAATTGAGAAAATGTGTCTGGCGAAGCACACACAGAGAATTTGCTAAAAAGGGGAAACCTAACAAATGCCGGTATCACCAATTGTGAGCTAAATTGCAATAAATGAACGTCGGATGAAGGCAAAAAGGGCAATGAGTGGACACATTATAAATTGAAATGCTTGGCCTGTGGAGCTAAGGGAAAACTATCAATGCCGAGTAATGACTGGAACCGAAGTTGTCGTGAGAACCTGATACTATGGCCGAAGACCTTTTTTATGATCCATGGCGAGCTCTCGATTCTCACGAACTAAGACTGCTATTGCACGACAGGATCGGTGGACCTGGCCAATATGACGATTACATAATGAATCCAAAAGACTGGCACCTTCCCCTGGCAGGCGAAACTTGCCAAATCATCGTCAGATTTAAGGACAAGAAAATCAACTTCATCAAACGAGGTTCTGCATTTGACGCTGATAAATGGAATGAGACAGCAGCGGAAATTGATAAGTTGCTGATTGATGGCGACCATGCCATCGGGCGTGAGTTTAGCTTTAGCAAAGGGCCAGTCAAAGGATTTTGGAGAGGTAAAAATTCGGGGGTACAAATTTGCCCACCGCCGCCGAATGCGCCACTCCCCAACACACCTGCAGGGGACAATCCGTTTATTCTAGAGTTCCCAATCAAATTAAGTGGCAATTCTAGTGTTGATAGGCATCGACGGATAAAAAAACACCAAAGCCTCACGCTCGTTTTGAATCTATTTCTCAACAGACGGATTAGTTTTCAGCAACAACGGCGCGGTCATTTCTGGGCGCAAGTTCCAATTAAAGACGGCCTGTTTGAATTTAAGTGGCTTCACCAGTGGTATTTCGCTGATTTGGGCGAGATTTTTACTTCTTCTCTTTCGCCTGCCAATAGTCAGATGATCGATGTCATACAGGCTGCAAAATACAATTCACCTGAAACGTTTGTAGGCGATTTACTCACAGTCCCAGACGATCTTGACGATCTACTTTGGTGCTATCAAAGACTGTCTGCCAACAGCCTGGAAAAATTCAATCGCGCGGCGTTTTGGTTTGATTTGGCATTTCGACAATGGGAAATTGCTGCGTCTGCATCCTTTACTTCACTAGTTTCAGCAATTGAAACCTTTACAGGGTCTGGTGAGATTCACAAAGTTCAGTGCGCAGAATGTGGAAAGGACTATCAACACGAAGCACCGGGTTTGACTGAGAGGTTTCGCGAGTTTTTTGAGAAGTACGCCTCTGGTGTGGCTCTCAGGACACGTCGTAGTCAGATGTATTCGCTTAGATCGAATATTCTTCACGGTCGCAATTTGATGCAGTCGGATCAGGGCCACGACTTTGGGTGGGACCCGCCTGGTCGGAATGAATACGAACTTCACGCGGAATTGTGGAAGCTGACTCAGATCGCAATGCGTAATTGGCTCAAAGCTTCGCCAACAACATGACCCTATAGAAAACTGGGAACTTTGTAAAACAAACTCTCAATCGGCGTCTTCCGACGTCACCACCAGTCGATTCGTGGCCAACTGACCGGGAATAGATCCGCTTGCCCATGTTCGAGTTTAGCTGCCCAACTATCTGCCGGTCTCATTAGGCCTTGCCCATGTGACTCACCTCGTGCAGACCGAAATGAGTCTCACACAAATTATATTGAAAACGAGACTCGTCAGTATCAATTTATCTGTGGGTCTAGTGATACTGGAGGTTAAGCAAAATTCGCCTTTTTGACCCAAACCGAAAATTACCGGCTTTAATAACAGATCGTCGGCTGGCTCGGGTTGGGGTGAAGATGTCAACCCGGTCGGTAAAGTCGCGTTGCCTCTGGATCGCCACTTTCGGAAGCAAGGGCAAGCAACTCATCCCAGACAGCTTGTGGAATTGGGAACTGGCTCCAATCGAGCGTTTGCTTGATGCGTTCCGGCTTGCTGATGCCGCAAACAGTTGACGTGACCCGTTCGTCCCGCAGGGAGAACTGCAGGGCCGCAGCGCCGAGCGGGATATGATGCCGAGCACAGACTCGCTCAATTCTGATGATCGGCTCCAGCATTTTTGGGGATGCTTCCTGATAGACATAGCGATTATGCGGTGCCGAACCTTTAGCCAAGACACCGCCGTTATAGGGCGCAGCATTGAGGATGGCGATGCCACGTTCGCGCGCATAGTCCAACATCTTCTCCGCATTGCGGTTGGCAAGGGTGAAGCGATTGTGGATAATGACGGCGTCAAAATCCCAATCCCGGAGAATGGGTACCATTATGTCCACGCGACCAGCAGCCAGTCCTACAGCCTCGGCAAGACCTTCCTCTTTCATGCGAAAAAGTTCGGCGAGTGCGCCCTTCGGGCAGGTCACGCCCGAAA
Organism: Rhodobiaceae bacterium; assembly: GCA_031369725.1. GTDB lineage: Bacteria > Pseudomonadota > Alphaproteobacteria > Rhizobiales > Aestuariivirgaceae > Aestuariivirga. Next base: position 2,764 of record JANMPF010000269.1, read on the forward strand.
GGGAAGAAGCGTATTCGGGATCATGCACATGGAGGAGTTGAATGCGGGCAACGTTCAGCGCTTTCAGGCTCTCTTCGAGTGAGCGGCGGGCCCGCGCGCCATCGAACTGGTTGGTATCCATATCGCGGTCGAGTTTGGTGGAAATAACGAAACCAAGTGGAAGTCCGCCACGTTCACGGATCCTGTGGCGACAGCATCAGCGTCCGGTCCTTGGCACCTTTCCCGTGGTAGACCTGGATCATCAGCGCCCGGGATCACCGGCAGCTTGCGCGGCGTGCGGGCATAGGCGTTCCGCTTGGGGATATCACCGCGGTCCAGCGTCACGCCGTAAAAGAAACGTAGCGCACGCACCGTCTGGTTCAGTGCCGGCCACGAAATGCCTTGCGATACCAGATGAACTTGAAACGCCCGCACATTCTCAAGCCCCATTCGGCGACCGGCCAAAATAACGGCTAACGTTCGTTGCAAATCACACGGAATCATCAATTCTCAAATTAGTCGAGAGTTTTTCAGTAACCTGCTAGACAGTTTGGCGATACATTATAAATAGATATAACCATTCAGATGGGCACAGGCGGTGAGCGTGGCAACGATTCAGGATGTAGCGAAAGTGGCGGGGGTGTCTTCGGCGACTGTTTCCCACGTCGTCAATAATTCCAGA
>JANMPF010000292.1:0-2686 GCA_031369725.1 Rhodobiaceae bacterium
AAACCCAAGGAGACGCAATAGAAGCAGGAAACGGACTCGATATAATCCTTGCCGTTCTCATCGTAGATAAAAATGCCTTTGCCGCGCTCAAACACCAGGGGGCGTTCGGTCTTGAGGCGCTTGAGGTCACTGAAGCCAAGAAGAATCGAGTCATTGCGATAGTTGCTCTTCTTCACTTCAATGTTCATAGCACCCATTCCTTCTGCAAGCTGTCGAACCTAATCCACTGCCATTCGAAGTCAACCCATGGCCATTGCACGTCGGCCTTGCGGATAGCGTCCGGCGGCCATCTATTGACACTGCCTGGGAGCGGCTTCAACCTCCCATTTTTGACGGCAGGCAGCGTGTTTTATGAATGGCTACATCGAAAGACCGGCAACGTTTCCCAGCCTCCAGGATCGCAGCATATTCATAACGGGCGGGGGCAGCGGTATCGGTGCTAGCCTGGTTGAGCATTTTTGCCAGCAGGGCGCCAAGGTCTGTTTTGCCGATATTCACGACGGTGCCGCACACGATCTTGTGTCAAGGTTGGAGGAAAAGGGAGCCGCCATCTTACATTATATCCATTGCGATGTGCGCAATATTGAGGCCCTCCGCCGCGCTGTCGCCGAAGCCTGCGAACTTCACGGGCCGGTGTCTGTATTGATCAACAACGCAGGAAACGATGACCGCCATAGGACGGAAGATGTATCGGTCGCCTACTGGGATGATCGCATGCAAGTAAATCTTCGGCACCAGTTCTTTGCCACCCAGACGGTACGACCACACATGCGCGATGCCGGGGGTGGTTCGATTATCAATTTGGGTTCGATAACCTGGCTTGTTGGCGACTCGGATTGCCCCGCCTATGTCACTGCCAAGGCTGCAGTTGGCGGGCTAACGCGGGCTCTGGCGCGCGAACTGGGACCGGAAAAGATCCGGGTGAACTGCGTGCTGCCGGGCTGGGTGATGACCGACCGGCAGGTAAAATTGTGGCTGAGTGAAGCCGGCGAACGCCAGATTGACGAGCGCCAATGCCTTAAAGAAAGACTGTTTCCGCCTGATATTGCCCGCATGGTGTTATTCCTCGCCGCCGATGACAGCCGCATGTGCACCTCCCAGAACTACATCGTCGATGGCGGGTGGGTATGATTTTGAACTATAAACAAAATGGAGGAGACGTTGATGTCAATGAAAATTAACAGACGCACGGTACTGGGCCTGGCCTTGGCAGCGCCGGCAATTCTGAGTTCCAGCCGCGCCTTTGCCGCCAAGGAACTGCGGGTGATGGCCTGGCAGGGCTACGCCGACGATGACTGGGTAAAAGAATTCGAGGACCAGACTGGTGCCAAGGTCAGTATCGTGTTCATCGGCACCGATGATGAAATCTGGGCCAAGATCAAAGGCAGCGAAGGCAAGGACTTTGATGTGTTCGCCGTGAATACGGCGCAACTCCAACGCTATATTGATGGCGGACTTACGACGCCGCACGACCTGTCCAAGCTTCCTAACCAAAAGGATGTTCTGCCACGGTTCCAGGATCTCTCGAAGGTGAAGGGCGTCATGCGCGATGGCAAGGTGTATTCCATCCCCTTCTGCTTCGATTCAATCGGCATCATCTACGACAAGGACAAGGTAAGTCCGGCACCTGAGACCTTCGAGATATTCTGGGACCCCAAATACAAGGGCAAGATTCTTGCCTACGACAACGGTGAGCACAATTTCTCATTCACGGCGCTTACCATGGGTATTGAAGATCCTTTCCATCTCACCGCAGAGCAGATGGGCAAGATCAAGGAGAAGCTCATTGCCCTCAGGAGCAATGTACTGAGCTTCTACACGACGCCCGACGAGGCGCTGCAGCTTTACAAGTCGAATGACGTGGCGTTGATCTGGGCCAACTACGGGCAGCAGCAGGTCAAGGCGATGAAAGACGCTGGTGCCAATATAGGATACGTCAATCCGAAGGAAGGCGCGCTAGCCTGGCTCGATACCTGGGCCATGACCAGCGGTGTCAAGGATGTCGATTTGGCCGAGGCCTGGGTCAACTTCCTGCTGCAGAAGAAGATTGGCCAGCAGCTTTCCGAGCGCACCGGATTTGGCAATACGGTGGTGGAAACCGGCAGTGCCGGCGCTAACGACAAGCTTGTCTGGCTCGATTTTGTCGAAGACCCGACGAAGCGCTCCGATCTCTGGAACGAAGTCAAGGCCCAACCTTGACCGCGAAGGACTGCTGCAAGGCCCGGTCACCCTGGTGACAGGGCCTTCTTATGCAAGGGATACGGGCTTGCCATGATTTTTGTCGGCAGTGCGAGAAATGGACTGGCGCCGCGCCTATTGGCGGCGTTTTCCTATGGCCTGCCTATCCTCCTCATTCTTGCACCGTTGGCAAGTTTTCTTGCCTACAGTTTCTTCCGCATGGAAGGTGGGCAGATAGTTGCCGATTTCAGCCTCGCCAATTACCAGCGCATCTTCGTCGATGCCATTTTCATTCCCATTCTGTGGCGGACCTGCCTTCTCTGCTTCGCTGTTGCGGCATTTGCGGTCCTCATTGGTTTTCCTGTCGCCTTCCTTCTGGCCAATCTGAGGGGACGGCGGCGCTATCTCGTGCTGCTAATGGTTCTAGTACCGCTGCTGATGAGCTACATCATCAAGATCTATGCCATCCGCAGCATTCTCGGCGGCACGGGTTTCCTAAACCAGTTTC
>JANMPF010000318.1:0-1996 GCA_031369725.1 Rhodobiaceae bacterium
GTCAAAGCCTCAGCCATCTTGCCAAGGATATGCATGCGGCCGTCCTTGGCCTGCCACAGGGCCACCTTCATGATCTCTTCGGTAATGCCGGTGATCTTGATGTCCATCTGCAGGGCGGTAACGCCATTGGCGGTGCCGGCCACTTTGAAGTCCATGTCGCCGAGGTGATCCTCGTCGCCAAGAATATCAGACAGAACTGCAAAGCGTTCATCTTCCTTGATCAGCCCCATGGCGATGCCGGCAACCGGTGCCTTCAACGGAACGCCAGCATCCATCAACGCAAGCGAAGCACCGCAAACCGATGCCATGGAGGATGAGCCGTTTGATTCAGTAATCTCCGACACCACGCGAATGGTATAGGGGAACTGGTCTGGCTCCGGCAGCATCGGGTTAATGGCACGCCATGCCAATTTGCCGTGACCGATTTCGCGGCGCCCGGCACCCCCCATGCGGCCCACTTCACCGACCGAGAAGGGAGGGAAGTTGTAGTGCAGCATGAACTTGGCCTTGTGCATGCCGTCGAGTGAGTCAACATACTGCTCATCTTCACCGGTGCCGAGTGTGGTCACCACCAGCGCCTGGGTTTCACCGCGGGTAAACAGCGCTGAACCATGGGTGCGCGGCAGAACCGATGCCTCGGCAACGATCTGGCGCACCGTTTTGGTGTCACGGCCGTCAATGCGCAATCCCGTGTCAAGAATGTTGTTGCGAACAATATCCTTCTCGAGATGCTTGAAGGTTTCGCCAACCTGTTGTGGCGTGGGCGATGTGTCCTTTTCGGGATCAACCAGGGCGGCGACAACCTTGTCCCTGGCCTTGGCGACAGCTTCCTGGCGTGCTTCCTTGGCAGGAATTGCATAAGCCGCGCGGAGATCCTTCTCAACCGACTTCTTGACGGCCTTGAACAATTTCTCATTGTCTGGCGGCACAAATTCACGTGGTTCCCGCGATGAGCGCTCTGCCAGGCGAATGATCGCGTCGATAACGGGTTGGAAACCCGCATGGCCAAACATGACTGCACCAAGCATTTGCTCTTCTGAAAGCTCGCGTGCTTCCGATTCAACCATGAGAACCGCATCTGACGTGCCCGCCACCACAAGATCAAGGTCAGAGATTTTCATCTGCTCCTGGGTTGGATTCAACACGAACGCGCCTTCGATAACGCCAACCCGTGCACCACCCACCGGACCCATGAAAGGAATGCCGGAAATGGTGAGAGCCGCAGAAGCGGCAATCAGGGAAACAATATCGCTATCGTTTTCGAGGTCATAGGAAAGCACAGTCGTGATCACCTGGGTTTCGTTGCGGAAACCTTCGGGGAAAAGTGGGCGGATGGGACGGTCGATCAGGCGGGAAACCAGTGTTTCCTTTTCTGTCGGGCGGCCTTCGCGCTTGAAGTAGCCACCGGGAATTTTACCGGCGGCATAGGTTTTTTCCTGGTAGTTCACAGTCAGCGGGAAAAAATCAATTCCGGGCTTTTCTGAACGCGCGGCAACCGCCGTCGCAAGTACGGTGGTTTCACCGTAGGTTACCAGCACCGCGCCATCAGCTTGGCGGGCCATGCGGCCGGTTTCAAAGCGAAGGGGCCTTCCTGCCCATTCGAGTTCTTCAACATCAATCTTAAACATCACATATCCTTAAAGCTCTTCACCGCCACTTGTGTTCACCAACTTGGACGGCATTCCCATTGAGCGATCAAAGTCAGGCCCTATTGCCTGGCTTGTGAAAAAGGGAACGAGGGGCGGCAATTCGGTGATCCGCCCGCTCATGCATTTGATCAGCCGCTGGAACTAGCGGCGGATTTCGAGACGCTTGATCAAGCTCTGGTATCGAGCTTCGTCCTTCGACTTGACATAGTCGAGCAGGCTGCGGCGCAAGGCCACCATCTTCAACAAACCACGGCGTGAGTGATTGTCCTTTTTGTGGGACTTGAAATGGTCAGTCAAACCATTGATGCGCTCCGTGAGGAGGGCAACCTGCACTTCAGGCGAACCCG
>JANMPF010000353.1:0-5612 GCA_031369725.1 Rhodobiaceae bacterium
CACAAATGCGCGGTCAATTTTCAGGATGTCGAAAGGCAATTTCTCCAAATAGGAAAGCGATGAATAGCCAGTCCCAAAATCATCAAGTGCCAGCAACACGCCAAGTGACTTGAGGTCATTCAGGGTAACTCGCACGCGTTCAATTGATTTGCCGACAAACAGGCTCTCGGTCAATTCGAGACACAGGAGATGGGGTGGAAACCCCGTTTCAAATAACACACTCCTGACTTCCCTGAAAAAACTGGCTTGCAGGATTTGCGCTGCCGAAACATTGACGGAAATTTCACAAGGCTGGTTGCCGGCATCAAGCCAGGCCTTTCCGCGGCAACAACTGTCCCTCAATATCCAGTTGCCAATTTCGCTGATCAGCCCGGTTTCCTCCGCAATGGGAATGAAATGGTCAGGCGGCACAAGCCCCCGCGTGGGGTGGTTCCAGCGGATCAGGCTTTCAAAGCCCAATATCCGGTTATCTCTTAAATTGAATTGCAGTTGGAAGTAAGTTACGAATTCATTGTTCGAAATTGCGGTGCGCAATCCTTTCGCCAGTTCAGCGCGCTCCTGGACTTCGGCCTCCATGTCGGAGTAGAAAAAATTGACATGTCCGGATCCGCGCCGCTTGGCGCTATAAAGTGCGAGATCGGCGCGTCGCAGCAGGTCACTCGACGAGGTCCCGTTGCGCGGCATCAAAACGCCACCGATTGAGGCAGTGATGTGGAGGTCCTGGCCAATTATTTTGACGGGCTGGTAGAGGGCGGCAACGAACGGAGCGAGTTTGTCCAGTGCTTGGCGCTCTGACGTGATGCCTCTTCCAATCAGGGCGAATTCATCGCCGCCGAGTCTGGCCACATTGAAATCGCTTCCCAATTCCTGTTTCAGTATGGCGGCAATGTTCATCAGCAACGCATCACCGATACTGTGGCCAAACGCATCATTAATTTGCTTGAAGTCGTCGAGGTCCACGATGAACAACACGGCAGAATGATTTTTACCCGATGAATCAGCCAGCAACTCTTCAATCAGTTTTTGAAAATGTTGCCGGTTGGAAAGGCCCGTTAGCGGGTCGAGGTAAGCCAGGCGCTCCAGCGCGGCGTCGCGAAAGCGGATTTGGGAAATCATCGAATTGAAGGTTTCAACCATGACTCCTGTTTCGTCATTTGCCTGATGGTCAACCTTCGTTGCGTAGTCACGTGCCACCCTGACGTGTCGCATCGCTTCGGTCAGTGACAGGATGGGAGCAATTATCCGCCGTTGCATGGGTTGCGCGATGCAGATGCCCAGCATCGACGCGAAGATGGCAGCCGCAAATGTTGCAAGGATTGTCCACAAAAGTTTTGTCCGCATCGGGTGGATGTCAGCGATCAGGACAAGCCTTCCGACTATTACGCCACCACGAACAATATCCACTGCCACCGGAAGAATGCCCTTCGTCAGCATGCTGAAATGATTGATCTCTTCAGAACCCACATCAGTTGCAAGAAATACCGTGTTTCCCATTGCTGCGAAGGCCTGGTTGTGGCTATCGAGGACAACCGCAAAAAGAATGCCCGGGACGCGGGCGATTGAACTCAGTATGCCAAGTGCCTTTTCCTTGTCGGTGGCAACAAGATTGTCTGCCACCGCAGCGGCATAGACAATGCCCGTGGCCTGTAGTTCAGATTTCTTGCTGTTGATGCCATCATTGATTTGCAGAAAGACCAGCAGGCTGGCGACAGTCAGCACAGCCAGGAGAACACACACGGCAACCAGCACTGCGATCTTTCTTCCAATACCCCTAAACATTGTGCGCTTCATCACGGTCAAATTCCCCCTACTTAACGGCAAGCAATAGCGCAGCTACCTTTACAATTGGTTGTGTTGTGTTTGGGCGCAATTGCCAATCCCGCAGTCAAACCGCCTATTTCCGGTTAATTCTTTATTGCCCGGCCTTTTCCCGGAGGTTTGGTCAATTAAAATTTGAGACAGTTCGTACGCAGATATTTTAGAAGTGATGCTTATAGATTCCCGAATTGCCACGTTTGATTGCAGGATGATACGTTGGCTTGTTGCGGGGGCAAAGAATCTTGGCGCTATCTGGAATTGAAACAAGGTTGAACAAAATAGCCGCGGTCTGCGCCAAATCTTTTTTGGCCAAATGCACCCGGTTTGTTGCATCACGCTCAGGCGGCATAGCGATTGTGACAGCACTCGCCACCCCGGTCGTGCTTGCGGGGCTTGGCGTTGCCATTGACTACGGCACGCTCGCAATGAAGCTGACCCAGCTTCATGAACTGGCTGATTCAGCCGCCATTGGCGGTGCCAAGGAACTGGCGCTTGCCGGGTCGTCGGAACAATCCATCAAATCAATCGTCACCAGATACATCGAACAGGCCGGGAAACCCGCTATAACGTCGACCCTGACAATTGATCGCAAGGCAGGCACGCTGAACGTCGCTCTCGAGGAGATATGGATGCCATTTTTTGCCCAGGTTCTGGACGCCAGCGTGACGCCGATCCGTGCCCAGGCAACGGCAACACTCGTCGGCTCGTCCAGCATTTGCATTTTGACCCTGGATGGCGCAGCGGCCAAAACGTTGCATCTTGACAAGCAAGCAAGGATTTCCGCCAATGGCTGCGCAATATATTCCAATTCCACCCATTCTGAAGGAATTCGGCTTGATCTCGACTCCAGCGTAACCGCGGCATTGATCTGTTCAGCCGGTGGCGTTAAGGCTAAAACCACCGCCGTAAATCCGGCCCCGACGACCGATTGCCCGCCCGCTGATGACCCTCTCGCCAATAGAAAAGAACCGGTTTTTGCAGGTTGCGACTTTAACAATTTCAAAATATCAGCAGGCAGCAAAACCCTCGAACCCGGCACCTATTGCGGCGGCATTGCCGTTAGTGGTACGGCCGCGGTAACCTTTAATTCTGGCTCATACATAATCAGGGACGGCCCCTTCAAGCTTGCCAATTCGGCGAGGATTTCGGGTGAACATGTTGGATTTTACCTGGCTGGCGAGGCAACAGTCATCGATTTTTCGGGCGACACTTCCGTGGCCCTCACGGGTGCTACCGATGGCGACTTGGCTGGCCTCCTGTTTTTCGAAGACAGGTCCGTAAGACTTGACCGGAAGCACCGCATAAATAGCGCCAGCGCCAGCCAACTCACTGGAACCATTTATCTCTCGCGTGGCAGTCTGCGGGTGGATCCGAACGCCGCAGTTGCTGAGAATTCCGCCTATACCGCGATCATAACCCACAGGCTCGAGCTCGACGAAGGACCGGAATTGGTGATGAATTCCGATTTTGGCGCAACCTATGTTCCCGTACCCGCAGGCATACGGGCCAGTGCTCAGGTCGTACTCACCAAATGAGTTGCACTCATACCATGTCCAAATAAGCCTCATACTCAAAGTCAGTCACTTGCGCTGCGAACGTCGCCATCTCCTGCCGCTTGCAGGCAACCAGCATGTTGCGCAACATTTCTGGCAGCGTTGCTTCGACGATTTCACCATTGTCAAAGGCATCAATGGCTGAAGCCCAGTCGGGCGGCAGGCCTTTGAGTTTCAGCGTGTAAGCATCGCCGCGTACCGGTTCAGGCGGTGTCATCTCCCGCTCAATGCCAACGATTGCACCACCCAGGATGCCAGCCAGCACCAGGTAAGGGTTGGCATCCGCCCCCGCAACCCGGTGTTCGATGCGGCGCGCATTGGGCGAACCGCCAGGAATGCGAATGGCAACGGTACGGTTTTCATAGCCCCAGGCTGCCGCCGACGGCGCGTGCGAACCCGGGCGCAAACGCCGGTAAGAATTGAAATGCGGCGCAAACAAAAGCGTGGTTTCCGACATCGCCGCCAGCAGGCCACCCACTGCATTGCGCATGATGACACTGCCTTCATCGGTGCCATTGTCAAAAACATTCTCAAGCCTGGCATCAAGACAGCTGAAATGCACATGCAAGCCGCTGCCCGATCGCCCGCCATAGGGCTTGGCCATAAAAGAAGCCGCAAAACCATGCTTGCGTGCAACGCCCTTGACGATGCGTTTGAACAACACCGCGTCATCGGCTGCCCGCAAGGGATCATTTACATGCAGCAGATTGATTTCAAACTGGCCAACCCCGTTTTCGGCAATGGCTGAATCCGCCGGTACCCCCTGTTGCTCACAAGCGGCATAGACATCGCGGAAGAAGGCCCCAAACTCGTCAATCTCGTCAATGGACAAAACCGAATCCGCATCAAGCCGCTTGCCGGTGACCGGTGAAACCGGTGCGACGGGCCTGTCTTCCTTGGGGTCATAGAGGTAAAACTCCAGCTCCATGGCGATAACCGGAAACAAGCCGGCGGCCGCATAACGATCAACCAGTGCGGCAAGTGCCCGGCGCGGGTCGCCCCCAAACGGATTGCCATTTTCCTCCCGCAGCCACAGCGGAATGAGGCCGGTGGGCTCCGGTGTCCAGTCCATCGGCAATATGCCGCGCCCGATGGGCTCGCACAGGCCATCCGCATCACCGGTGGTGAAAACCAGGGGTGAGTTCTTGATGTCCTCGCCCCAGATATCCACCCCCACAACCGAAAGCGGCATGCGCAAACCGCCATTTAGAACCTTTTCCGCCTGTTCTACCGGGATGCGTTTTCCCCGCATAACACCGTTCAAATCACAAACTGCCGCCCGCAAGCTGGTAATATCTGTCTGGGTTTCAAGCCAGCGCAGAGTTTCAATCACACTCATAAAGTCCCCTCTTTTCTTGCGCGATACTAGCTTTTGCCAACGAAAGAGGCAAACCCCTGCAAAAAAGCCCGTTTTGAGGGTTAACGCTGCCACGCCATGAGGCGTCGTTCATGCTTGAGGGTGAGGAGGAATTCGCGTTAGAAGAGGCAATGTCCAATACTCTCGACCCCCGCGCCTTTCGTTCAGCCCTTGGCACTTTTGCAACCGGCGTTACCGTGATGACGACTGTCTCAGCTTCCGGCGAACTGGTGGGCAATACGGCAAGCTCGTTCAACTCCGTATCCCTCGATCCGCCCCTCGTGTTGTGGAGCCTCGCGCGCAAGGCATACAGCTTTGATACCTATCAAACCGCCAAATATTTTGCCGTGAATGTGTTGCGCGAGGGCCAGGACGATCTCTCTGCCCGCTTTTCAAAATCATCGGGTGATAAATGGCGCGGCATCGACTATGAAACCTGGGACACTGGCTGCCCCATCCTGCCAAGCGCCTTGGCTATCTTCGAGTGCAAAATGAGCTATACCTATGATGGTGGTGATCACGCGATCTTTGTCGGCGAAGTCTTGAAATTTGATCACGATCCCAAAGGCAAGCCCCTGGTGTTTTGGCGCGGTGGTTACCACCGTACGGTGAGTTAAATGTTTCTCTCGGTTTTTGAACTCTTCAAGATCGGCATTGGTCCATCCAGCTCGCATACGGTGGGGCCCATGGTTGCCGCACGCCAGTTCCTCGGCAAGGCCGCGGCGGCGAACGCAGCGCGCGTCAGCGTGTCGTTACACGGCTCATTGGCCTTCACCGGCAAAGGCCACGGCACCGACCGTGCCTGCGTGTTGGGACTTGCCGGCCAAGTGCCAGACGCCATTGAGCCCGATCAAGTGGAAGCAGTCCTTGCCGAAGTCGCACAG
>JANMPF010000362.1:0-3040 GCA_031369725.1 Rhodobiaceae bacterium
AGCCGCGGCGAAGGATGGGCATTGGCCGCAAGGAAGGCCCGGTCGATGATGCGGCGGTTCTGCATGTTGGGGGTGAGAAGACACAGCGGAATTTGGGCGGCCTCAAACCACGTGACGGTTTTGGCCTTGGCCATTTCATGGGCTTCCCCCACAAACAGGCAATAGCGCTCGCGGTAAAGTTCGGCTTGCAACAGTCCTTCCACCGGTTCGTTGTCAAGATAGGTGATGCCGGCCTCAATCGAAAAATCATTCAGTGCACGGATGATTTCTTCCGAACTGTGCGACAGGATTGAAAAATCAACCGACGGGTGCGCTCCCTGCATGGCCTTGGTGAGCTGTGAAACCATTGGCAGTGCTGAGGGGATGACACCCAAAACCAGGCGGCCGACCAGCTCGCCCCGTTTGCCCTTGATTTGCGCAAGTTCCTGGTTGAGCGATTGCCAGCTGTCGAGAATGAGATGGGCCCATTTCAGCACCCGCTCGCCCTCCGGCGTGAGCCCGATGTAGCGCTGGCCGCGCTCAACGATGGGAACCCCAAGCTCCTGCTCAAGCTGGCGGATGCGCCCCGAAAGTGTTGGCTGCGTCACATTGCAGGCCTGTGCCGCCCGCGTAAAATGCTTCTCGCGCGCCAGCGCTGCCAAATACTGAATTTGCCGGATGTCCATGAAAAGACAATAACTTGGAAGGCGTTTGCGAACAGCCTTAAAAATAAAATTCCTCCGACAGGAAAATAACCCTTGACACCGTACGGTGATTGGGGTAGAAACAGCTATTCTCCACAATTGGGTTAGAGGATACGTGTGGCGATGTCATGATTTCGGTGCCAGCCGTGACAAGTTCTCTGGCAATCCTTCAAATGCAAATGGATTGAGGAATTGGCGTTGCCACATGATGTTGCGGTCCACCTCACTCAGCCTTGCCTCATCACAAAGGGGTAGCCAGTTTTTTCTTGTCAGCTCAACCTGATGCACGATCATGTCAGCCGCTTCGCCTTGGCTGAGATGAAAATTTGCAGCTGCCGCAAGACACACCTGCAGCTGGCTGGTGCGCTTGTTGCCCTCAATCAACATGGCCTGCGTTGCCTCGCGGCCTGTTCGGTTTTGCGGGCAAATGTCATAGGCAGGGGTGAGGGCAAGGGATTTGCCATCCCAAAAGGCAGCATGGTTGCGTGCGTGGTCGTCCGTATTGCCACAGAGGATATTGAAAACCATGCGGCCAAAAAGCTCGCGCAGGTCCTGTTCCGGATTGGCAAACTTGTGGCGGATGATTTCAGCAAGGGATTCATAGCTCGCATGGCGCGCCATCAACTCGTCCAGCCCAAAAAGCGTGAGGGCCGAAACCATGGCTTTGCGGGTCCAGCCTTCAAGCCTGTGGTGCCGATCAAATCGTTCAACCAGGAGAACATCTTTTCCCGCAACAGGATGGAGTTCTACCCTTGCAACGCGCAGCCAATTTTTTCGGCAAGCCGCATGGCAATGAATTCTGCCTTGACGACATTGGTGACATCATTCTGTGAAGGGAACTTTGCAACATATTTCTTCCTGTGATCCTCAATCATGGCTTTGGGACGGGCACCTCCCAGGGAACTGCCGTGAAGGAGCGCCTGATCGAGTTCTGGGTTCAAGGGAATGCCGGCCTCAACGCGGCGGGCGGCATCCAGCAACTCTGCAACGGAAGTGGTTTGCACGTGTCGGGGCTGGTAGTGTGTGGGGGAGGTCTGAAAATCAAGCGCGCCAATGCGGTCTGATCCTGATTCCAGGAGATAGGTGAGTTCATCAAGCTGGTCAACATTCACGGCATTCCGCTTTACGCCGAATTTGTGGTTCAGAATAACGCGGCGGCCCCAGGCATCGGGTGCTGCATCGCGCAGGCATCCGGGCATTGTGAGTCCGGGCACGAGCGGCAATACGCCTGATTCAAGTGGTAGCTCCGGTTCATGGATTGGCATGGCCTCGTGCCGCGCCAGATAGCTCTGGCCGTAGTTGAACAGGAGTTGGCCATTGTCGCGGCTCAGGAGGCCTGCAACCACTGGCCGGGTTTGCCCCGGCAGCCAGATCCAGACATAGGCTTTGTCCGGGGTCTTGTCTGGTGGCTCCGGAATGGTGGCTCTAGAAATCATCATTGACCGCCTTGCGCGATTTGTGAGTTACGCGTCGCGGGAGCAGTGCAAGCCTGCCTTGCGTGGCCCGGCGTTGATCCATCAACGATGGCGGGTCAGCCTCAAACAGATTTACGCCGACGATAGTGGCGGCCTCAAACACGGCCCCAATGGACGATCCCGGATTGCCGCGTTCAATACGCTGCAGCAAATCCCGCGAGAAGCCGGCCCGTATGGCCAATTCACCGGCGGTCATTTGCCGCTCGATACGGGCAAGGCGGATCATCTGTCCGATAAGCCCCAAGGCTTCCCGCGTGGTGGTCGAGTACATTCTTGATGTGGGTTTAACCATGGTAGATTAACTCATCTATAAGTCATAAAAGCTATATATGACTTATTTATAATACACTTATGTAAAAAAGGAAATTAAAATCAATAAAACACACAAACAAGTCATTAGTATGGTTTACGACTTATTAATAATGAAAATCAGAAAAAGCACACCATTCTGTCCACCGTTTTTGAATTAAACCAGGATCGCAAAATAAAAAAATCCTATGACAAGAAAATAACCCTTGACACCGTACGGTCATTGGGGTAGAAACAGGTATTCTCCACAATTGGGTTAGAAAAAATGAGCAACGCGGATGAGACTTCTGCGGGCGATTTGCTGTGGCAGGCCGCGCGCACCGACTACGAAGACCCCACAAAGGATTTGCAAGGCATAGCCGATACTTTGGGGATACCCAAATTCAGGCTTGTCATAGCGGCCAAGGCACGGGGCTGGAAATTGCGTGGGGCAAAAAAAGCTGCAAGCATCAGTACGCGCGCCACCATCCAGCGCTTCAAGGAGCTGCTGCAAAACCGCTTGGCCCAGCTTGAAACCCAGATCAACGCACTTGGCAAGAATGTCACTGCTGCCAACAGCGAACGCGAAATTCG
>JANMPF010000405.1:0-4015 GCA_031369725.1 Rhodobiaceae bacterium
CTGCGGCCGCATTCGACACACCCCAACACCGTGTGGAAATATCCGCGCAGGAGGGTTCGAACATAACCCTCAACGGTAATCTGGAAGTTGCGTGGAATCACTGGTCGTTCCACCTTCGCGCCGACAAGCGCGCCGGTGTGATTGTGTCGCTGGCAAAATTCGATGAACGCCAATTGCCTATCAAATGAACGTCTCCGAAATGTTCGTACCCTACATGGATCCAAACCCAACCTGGAACTACCGAACGTTTCTGGATGCCGGCGAATTTGGCCTCGGCTATTTGATGTCGTCATTGCAGCCGGAAGTTGATTGCCCGCCAGACTCCATCATTGTGGATCTCACCTTCCCCGATGACGCAGGCGGCAGTTACACAAGGCCAGGCGCTCTTTGCCTGTTTGAGCGCGCAACTGGTGATCCAGCCTGGCGGCACTACTCTTCAGGCAGCAAAAAAATCGATGGCCGCCCCGAAACTGAACTCGTCGTGCGCCACATCCCAACGCTGGGCAATTATGATTACATCATCGATTATGTGTTTGCGCCCCGGGGCAGCATAACCTTGCGCGTCGGTGCCACAGGTTTTGACGCCATTAAATCCTCCGCGGCAAAAGACATGGATTCTGAGACTGCACAAGCCGATACCGCCTACGGCACCCTGATAGCGCCCTATACCATTGCTCCAAACCACGATCATTTTTTCAGTTTCCGCCTCGACCTTGATGTGGATGGCACTGACAACACCCTGCTGCGCGACAGTTTCGTGCCCAAGACAATTGCCGGTTCCAAAACCCGCCAGAGTCTCTGGCAACTCAAGACCGATGCGATCACCAGGGAAGGCCCCATCGAGCCTGATCATATGGCAGTGGGCGGTGAAGCCTGGCGACTGTCAAACCCGAACAAGAAAACCAACCTGAAATACAACCCCAGCTACTGGATCAATTCGGGCCACCAGGCCACTTCCATTCTTGACCCCACGGATCCACCGCAATCGCGCGCTGATTTTTCATCCCAAACCCTGTGGGCCACAAAATACAAGCCTGACGAACTGTGGGCCGCAGGCCCCTACCCCAACCTGTCGCATGGTGGTGACGGCCTGCCGCAATTTGTCAGCGACGCCGGGTCCATAACCAATACAGACGTGGTGCTGTGGTACACCATGGGATTTCGCCATGCGCCAAAGCCGGAAGACTTTCCCATATTACCGACCTTCTGGCACGAGATGACACTTCGTCCTGCCTACTTCTTTGATCGTGATCCTTCGTCTAAACTGAACCCAGAATTTGCAAGCCCGCAGGAGTAAGCCCCCATGAAAATTTATGGCAGTTCAATTTCCCCCTTTGTTCGCATGACGCTGGTTACCGCCCATGAATGCGGACTTGGCAGCAAGGTTGAGCATATCAAGGAAGGTGCCGACCCTACCAAAGCCAACCCGACGCTCACCGCACTTTCCGCATTGGGCAAAATCCCGGTGTTGGAAACCGACCATCACCACACAATTTATGACAGCCGCGTCATTATCGAATATCTGGCCCATGTCGCAGGCAACAAGACCTTGATTCCTGACGAGGGGGTAAAGCGCTTCCGCGTGCTAACCCTGCTGGCCCTCGGCCAAGGCTTGGGCGATGCGACCGTGGCTTACCGCTATGAAACCGCCACCCGCCCCGAGCAATTGCAATGGAAGGAATGGATGGCGCGAACCGAAATTCGTTTCAACGCGGTATTCGACGAGCTCGACAAGAATTGGAACAGCGAACTCGCTGATGTCACTGCCGGAACCATTGCGGTGGCCGTGGTCCTCGCCTACATAGACTTTCGCATGCCCCAATTGAATTGGAGCCAAGGTCGCCCAACCCTCACCACGTTTCACGCCGATTTCAGTAAACGTGACAGCATGGTCATAACCGATTTGGCCAAGGCATAAAAAGTGGCAGATTACCGGGTCATCATCGTCGGTGCTGGCCCTGCGGGCCTTGCCGCAGCAGCACTTCTTGCCAGAGAAGGTGTTTCCACCGCCCTTGCAGCACCTGCCGTATCGGACGATCCGCGTACCGTGGCGGTGATGCAACCCGCAATTCAACTGTTGAAATATCTCGACGTTTGGCCGGGGAGCCTCGCTGCACAAACCGCACCCCTTCGCAAGCTGCGCATCATTGATGATACGGGTTCACTTCTTGCCGCCCCAAATCTGGAATTTGACTCCCACGACATGGAACTCGACGCTTTCGGCTGGAATATTCCCTTGCAATTGCTTCTGCCTGCCCTGCGCCAACGCGGGGTGGAGCTGGGTGTAACCTTTATCGAAGCCACGGCAACCGGTGCCAGGCCCAATAGCGATTCCATTCAGGTCACCTTGTCAAATGGCAACGCGGTATCGGCAGAAGTCGCAATCGCTGCGGATGGTGCAAATTCCCTATTGCGCTCCACTGCCGGAATTTCGGTAGATACGTGGAGCTACGATCAAACCGCTATCGCCACAAGTTTTTCTCATTCCATGAATCATGATGACATATCAACCGAGTATCACAAATCTGCCGGCCCCTTCACCACCGTTCCGCTGCCCGATGGCCGCTCCAGCTTGGTGTGGATGGAGCGCCCTGGCCGTGCTGAAACCCTGATGGCAATGGCCGACAGAGAGTTAGCCGCCGAAATTCAAATCGAAACCCACGGCGCACTCGGCCTCATTTCAGGCCTTGGCCCCCGCAAGGCCTTCTCCATGAAAGGACTAACCGCCCGGCAATTTGCCAGAGACCGCGTGATCCTGATTGGCGAGGCAGCCCATGTGGTGCCGCCCATTGGTGCGCAAGGTCTCAACATGTCGCTGCGCGATGCGGCACTTGCTGCCGATCTCATTCTTGCAAGCGCCGATGCGGGGTACCCAGGTGTGATGAAAGAGTACAATGCCACAAGACGCGCCGAAGTATTGCCGCGCCAGCAGATGATCGACTTCATGAACAAATCGCTGCTGCAGGGCTACCTGCCCATGGAAGCGGCGCGCGCTGCCGGCCTCACCGCGCTGCATTATTTGCCTTGGCTCAAGCGCTTCGTGGTGCGGCACGGACTGTCACCTTCGCGCCACGTGCCTTTTGCAATGCGTGAAGCCCCCTTGCCAACGCCCTCCACTCTTGGCAATCAGGTGTCATGAGCGAGCTTCCCACAGCAAAATTCCAGATTGGCCAGATTGTAAAACATCGCCTGTTTTCATTCCGTGGCGTGATTTTTGATGTGGACCCGGTCTTCAGCAACACTGAGGAATGGTGGAACTCCATTCCAGCCGAAGTGCGCCCGCGCCGCGACCAGCCGTTTTATCACTTGCTTGCCGAGAATGATGACACGGAATATGTGGCCTATGTTTCAGAGCAAAATCTTCTGGTCGACGTTACCGGAACCCCAGTGCGCCACCCGCAGGTGAAAGACTATTTCAAGAGCTTTGACGCCAAGAAAAATACCTACACCTTACGCGAACGGCGCGCCCATTAATTTTTTTTTGGCAGACCTTGATCAGGCACCCTTGAGCAGGCAACCAATGGCAAGAATAGCATAGGCGATCGCCATGATCCAAACAGAAGCAAGCGGCACGAATGCAAGGGTGCCAAGTGCCGCAAGTACCGCCACAACGGCGACAACAAGTGAAATTATAAATATGACTGTCGTTGGTGCGCTGAGTCTCATTTTGGCTCCCCCATTGGTGATTCGTTGGTCAATGATACATTAAGTCTCGGGTCTTTCCCACCTTAATCGAGGTGACGCCGTCTCCTTTGTCATTCCATTGCGCCCGCCACCGTCTTATCCCCGCGCCCTATATTCGTCATTCCGGCGCAAGCCGGGATCTGGCCGCAGTTTCTATCCTGAACGAGATTCCGGCTTCTCGCCGGAATGACGAGTTGGGGTGGAGGGCGTGTGGCGGAATGACAGACCCTGCGGGCGACTACTCGGCCGCCTGCTTCATTGGCTCTTCATCTTCGTCATCGCTAATTGCCACCGCAACCTCGCCCGCAAGCTTTGCCGCCCGCTTGGCTGC
>JANMPF010000407.1:0-6281 GCA_031369725.1 Rhodobiaceae bacterium
CAATGACCTGCTGGAAGCCATGAAAAAAGACTGGGGTTCGTCTGGCACCACGATCCTTCGCGTTGATGGCGGCATGACCGCATCGGATTGGACGATGCAGTTCCTGGCCGATATTCTGGACGCACCCGTTGACAGGCCGAAAGTGCTGGAAACCACAGCGATCGGTGCTGCCTATCTTGCCGGTTTGCGGGCGGGATTGCTGCCTGGGCCAGATGTGTTCGCCAAGTCGTGGAAACGCGACAAGCGCTTCAGCCCGAAAATGAATGCTGCCTTGCGCGCGAAGAAACTGAGTGGTTGGAAAGAGGCGTTAAGGAAACTGCTGGCATAAGATAAACCTTGTCTATGTAATATGAGACTTAAAGCCTGATCAGTTTTAGTTGGATCGTGTCCTCACCTATCGTCATTCCGGCGCATGCCGGAATCTCGTTCAGGATAGAAACTGCGGCCAGATTCCGGCTTGCGCCGGAAAGACGGTCCGAGAGAGTTGGATCAGTCAAAACTCATCACGCACTAGTTTCCAAGTCGCTTGGGCTTATGCCCCCTCCACCACGCGCTTTAAATTCCCCAGCCCCTCGTCAAACTGGCCGCCCACCATTTTGTCCATGTTCATCACCACGCCCATGAGCTTACCGATGAAGGGGGATTTTCCCTGCATGGCCCAGGTTACGGTTGTCTCACTGCCGTTCGGCGTCAATGTGAATGTCACCTTGTTGTTGGCTTTCATGGGTTTCAGCATGTTGAGGTCGATGGCAATGAGGGATGAGGGGTTTGAGGCTGTAAGTTCCATGTTGCCGGCACCCACCTTGCCATTGCCTTCCCACGCATAGGTGGCGCCTTTGCCTTTGGTGATGGTGCCAAGTGTGCGCTGCATGGCTGGGTCCATTTTTTCGTAAGGCGACCAGCTGGGCCAGGCGGTGAAATCATTGAGAATGGGAAAGATTTTCTCGGGGCCGGCGCTGATGGCCATGCTGCGCGACACGGTGAACGTATCAGGCCTGGTGGCTGCATAAATGAGCAATGCGGCAATCGCTGCAACAATGACTACGAGAATTATCATCATCGGTTTTTCCTTTCAGGTTACAATTCTGGAGTATGCCAATAAATAGCATTTCGAGCGTACGGTGTCAAGGACTAAATTCCTTTTCTGAAAAACAGCCATTGCCCGGCCTGCAAAAATATTCCACTATTCCGGTGAAAATCAGGAGAAAATCCACGTGACAACGAAAGCCTCAACAGCCGTTTCCGAGTGGCTTGCCAAGTTTGATGCAGCCCTCAAGAAAAACGATATCAAGGAAGCCGCCAAGCTCTTCAAGAAAGACTGTTACTGGCGCGATCTGGTTTCCTTTACCTGGAATATCATCACACTCGAGGGTCGCCCGGCGATTGAGGCGATGTTGCAGGAAACCCTGGCCGTGGTGAAACCGTCGCAGTGGAAAATTGAAGGCAAAGCCAGTCGTGCCGATGGCGTTATCGAGGGCTGGTTCACTTTTGAAACAGGGGTTTCACGCGGGCGCGGCATTGTTCGCCTGAAGGACGGCAAGTGCTGGACACTGCTCACCACCATGGTGGAACTCAAGGGACATGAGGAACGCAAGGGCCCGCGCCGCATCATGGGGGCTGAACACGGCGTTGCGCAAAACCGCAAGAGCTGGCTGCAACTGAAACAGGAAGAGGAGGTGCGGCTTGGCGTTAGCGAGCAGCCCTATTGCGTGATCATCGGCGGCGGCCAGGGCGGCATCGCTTTGGGTGCGCGCCTGAAGCGGCTGGGGGTTCCCACCATTATTGTAGAGAAAAACGAGCGCCCTGGTGACAGCTGGCGCAAGCGTTACAAGTCGCTCTGCCTGCATGATCCTGTGTGGTATGACCACCTGCCCTATCTGCGGTTTCCCGATGACTGGCCGGTTTTTTCGCCAAAGGACAAGATTGGTGACTGGCTTGAAATGTACACAAAAGTCATGGAGCTGAATTACTGGGGTTCCACAACGTGCGAAAGTGCAGCCTATGACGAGGCCAAGAAGGAATGGACGGTGAAAGTCGTGCGTGAGGGCAAGCCTGTCACGCTGCGCCCCAGGCAACTGGTGCTGGCAACGGGCATGTCCGCCGTTCCCAATGCACCGAAGTTTCCCGGCATGGAAAAATTCAAGGGCGAGCAGCATCATTCCAGCCAGCACCCGGGGCCTGATGCCTATGCGGGCAAGAAATGCGTGGTGATCGGCTCCAACAATTCGGCCCATGATATCTGTGCAGCCCTGTGGGAAGTGGGGGCTGATGTTACCATGGTGCAGCGCTCATCCACCCATGTTGCCAAGTCTGCCTCGTTGATGGAGCTTGATCTGGGTCCGGTCTATTCAGAACAGGCGGTCGCCCGCGGCATTGACGTTGACATGGCGGACATGATCGTGGCTTCGGTTCCCTACAAATTGAAACCCCAGCAGCAAATTCCGGTGTTTCAGGAAATAGCGCGGCGCGATGCGGATTTCTATGCCCGGCTTGAGAAAGCAGGCTTCATGCATGACTGGGGCGATGATGGCTCGGGCCTTGGCACCAAATACATGCGGCGTGGATCAGGATATTATATCGATGTTGGTGCTTCCGAACTCATCTGTGACGGCAAGATCAAGCTCAAGACGCGGGTGAGTGTCACAGAAATCAAGGAACACTCGATTGTGTTCAGCGATGGCAGCGAGTTAGCCGCCGATCTCATCGTTTATGCCACGGGCTATGGTTCGATGAATGGCTGGGCGGCCCAGCTCATCAGCCAGGATGTTGCCGACAAGGTCGGAAAGTGCTGGGGACTTGGTTCAAACACGACGAAGGATCCCGGGCCGTGGGAAGGCGAACCCCGCAACATGTGGAAGCCCACCCAGCAGGACGCTTTGTGGTTCCATGGCGGAAACCTGCACCAATCGCGGCATTACTCGCAGTTTCTGGCGCTGCAGCTCAAGGCCCGCAAGGAAGGTATTGCCACACCGGTTTATGGCAAGGCAGCGGTATTCCATAAGTCGTAGCCGCATCTGGCGCACTAGCCCCTCCTGCCGCAATCGGCTAATCTTTCCTCGTGAATCATGCGATTGGCGAAGGGCGAGCGAGGGCTGGTGGCTAAAAAAGTTGTGGATCCCCATTTCTGGCGCGGCAAGCGGGTGTTTATGACCGGGCACACGGGTTTCAAGGGCGGCTGGCTGTGTCTCTGGCTGGAGAGCATGGGGGCAAGCGTGTTTGGTTATGCGTTGGTGGCCCAATCGCCAAGCCTGTTCGGGCAGGCCCGGGTTGGCCAGGGCATGGCACACATGTTGGGCGATGTCTGCAATTTGAATGCGCTTTCGAAAGCCCTGGCAGAAGCCAGGCCCGACATTGTGTTTCATCTTGCGGCACAATCACTGGTGCGGCCCTCCTATGCTGATCCGGTCAGGACCTATGCGACCAATGTGATGGGAACGGTGAACCTGCTGGAAGCGGTGCGCCAATCCAATCAGGGTCAGTTATGTGCCGTGGTGGTTGTCACCACCGACAAGTGTTATCAGAACAATGAGTGGCTTTGGGGCTACCGGGAAGATGAACCGCTTGGCGGCCATGACCCCTACAGCAGCAGCAAAGCCTGTGCTGAACTGGTGACGGCGGCGTACCGGGCAAGTTTTGCAATGTCGCAGCCTGCCGTTGCCATTGCAACGGCGCGGGCCGGAAATGTGATCGGTGGCGGGGATTGGGCGAAAGACCGCCTGGTGCCGGATGCGATTGCTGCCTTCAGCAACAAGATCAGCCTGCGCATCCGCAGTCCTTCTGCCATTCGTCCGTGGCAACACGTGCTTGAGCCCCTTGCTGGTTATCTCATGCTGGCTCAGCGCCTGGTTGAAGATGGCGGGCCCTTTGCGCAAGCGTGGAATTTCGGGCCCAGCACAAGTGGTGAACGCACCGTGGGTGATGTTGCCTCAATCCTGGCTGAGTTTTGGGGGCGTGGTGCCAAATGGCAAATTGACGGGGACGAACATGTGCATGAAGCGCAGTTCCTGAAACTCGATTCTTCCAAAGCCAGGGCTTTGCTGGAATGGCGCCCACGCCTTGCCCTTGCAGACGCCCTCCGTCTCACGACCGATTGGTACATGGCCCATTACAAGGGAGCGGCCATGCGCCAATTCACCTTGGACCAGATCGCGGCCTATGCGGAACTTTAAGCAGCACGCCACCGACATACAAACGCCAAACAGGGCTGTCATGGCATGATTTTCATCATTGGCGGGCGCGGTCGACTGGGGCAGGCAATCAGCTCGCGCCATGGGGCAAACAATCGCATTTTGCTTGCCCGCAGCGTCTATGAGAACTGGTGGCAAGACAGTTCGCAAGCTGAAATCTCCCGGTTTTTTGAACCCTGGAAGGCCTCCAACTCAAGCATTATTGTTGCGGCTGGAATTCTTGATCCAAAGATTTCAAGCGACCTCCATTTGAACGTCAATTACCTGCTGCCCAAAAGTATCATTGAAGGTGTCGCCGAATTAGGGTTGAAGGTCGTTACCTTTGGAACGGTCATGGAACAATTGCTCAACACACAAAACTCCTACATCCAGAGCAAGGCACGGCTGGGGACCTACATTGCAGGATTGTCGGGGGATCACCAGGTCGCGCATTTCAGGCTGCACACCCTTTACGGTGGCGGCTGGCCAAGCCCCTTCATGTTTCTTGGCCAGATTCTCAGTTGCCTGAGAACCGCAACGGAATTCAAGATGACGCTGGGGCGGCAACTTCGCGAATATCACCATGTTGAAGATGAGGCACTTGCGGTTCAGCTATTCCTCGATTCTGGATTTACAGGTGTGACAGACCTGAGCCACGGGCACCCGGTTAACCTGGGCGCACTTGCAACCCACATATTTCGTGCTTTCAACGCGGAAAAACTGCTCAGGATCGGCGCCCTGACAGAGCCTGCGGAAGAAAATTATGATAGAAAATTTAGCCGCCCCACACAGTTGAGCGGAATGGATTTTCGTGAAACCCTGCCGGCCGCGGCCGAATATCTAAAAACCTGTTGGCGCGAATTGGAAAACCTGGCATGACTCAATTGACCGTCAAAAAGAAAAATCGAAAGCCGCTGGTTTCAATTTCGATACCGGTATTGAATGAAGCCGGAAACATTCCTGAGCTTTATGCCCGCCTGGTGGCGATTGCGGCCCGCATGCACGACAAATGCGATATGGAGTTTGTATTTTCTGACAACCACTCAGATGATGAAACCTGGAACCTGCTTTCGGAACTGGCAGCGCGCGACAGCCGCATCAAGGCCATCAGGTTTTCCAAAAACTGCGGGTTCCAACGCTCAATCCTGGCAAATTATCTGCATACGCATGGTGATGCAGTGATGCAGATCGATGCTGATTTGCAGGATCCACCGGAAATGCTCGAAGCCTTTTTTGACCTGTGGAAGAAAGGATTTCATGTCATTTACGGCATAAGACGTAAGCGGAGGGAAGGAATTTTCATCACTGCCTTCCGCAAATTTGGCTATTGGGTGATTGACAAGTTAAGCGAAAATCCAATCCCGCGGGATGTGGGGGATTTTCGCATGATTGACCGAAAGGTGATCGATGCCCTGGCAGTCACGCGGTCGTCAAACCCATATCTCCGCGGCATGATTGCGGGACTCGGATTCAATCAAACGGGCATTGCCTATGACCGTGATGCGCGCGTTGCGGGCGAAAGCAAATTTAACGTGTCGCGCCTCATTCGGCTTGGGCTTACGGCGGTGTTTAACCACTCAACCGTGCCTTTGCGCATGGCGTCACTGTTTGGAATTGTCATCCTGTTCATCAGCATTCTGGGTGCAGGCTACTACCTGTTTGTGCGCCTGTTTTATCCGGATTTACCGCGCGGGTTTGTGAGCACGCAGATTCTCATCCTGTTTGGAATTGGCCTCAATTCCTTTCTGCTTGGCATTATCGGTGAATACCTGTTGCGGATATTCGTCATTCTCCGTTCAGAACCCATAGCAATTATCGAACAGAGTTTGAATTTCCCAGAGTCGGAACTCAAATTGTAGATAAAAAGTCCGTCATTCCGGCACACGCCCTCCACCCCAACTCGTCATTCCGGCGAAAGCCGGAATCTGTATGCACTTTCTATTCTGAACGAGATTCCGGCGTGCGCCGGAATGTCGAGTTGGGGTGGAGGGCGTGTGGCGGAATGACAGACCCTGCGGGCGACTACTCGGCCGCCTGCTTCATTGGCTCTTCATCTTCGTCATCGCTAATTGCCACCGCAACCTCGCCCGCAAGCTTTGCCGCCCGCTTGGCTGC
>JANMPF010000232.1:0-1504 GCA_031369725.1 Rhodobiaceae bacterium
CCGCCATCACGCGACATTCACATGCCGGAAAGCGACGGTTGAAGCAAGGGAAAATGGCGGCTAAAGGTGAGGCCTCCAGCGTGCAAACCCGGAAAGATTTAACATGCAAGTTTCCCGGCAGGTTACCTACCGCAGCATCAACAATTAGGAACACGAAGAATGGCTTTCAAAATCGCTGTCGTGGGGCTTGGCAAAATTGCCATGGACCAACATTTGCCCTGCATTGCGAGGAACGCGGATTTCAAGCTGGTGGCGGGGGTAAGCCGCCATGCCACGGTGGAAAATGTATCGTGTTTTTCAACACTTGGTGAGCTTGTCAGAAGTGGAATCTCAGTTGATGCGGTAGCACTTTGCACACCACCTTCGGTTCGTCTGGCTATGGCGCGGGAGGCGATTGATGCAGGATATCATATTTTGATTGAAAAGCCGCCAACGCCTACCGTTGGTGAAATGATCAACATGATCGAGTATGCGGAAAAGAAGGACCGCGTACTCTATGTGACGTGGCATTCGCGTTACAACAAGGCGGTGGATGAGGCCAAAAAATTGCTCAAGGGCAAACGCGTCATCAAAATGAAAGTGACGTGGCGCGAAGATGTGCGCAAATGGCACCCCAACCAGGAATGGATTTGGGAGCCCGGCGGCTTTGGTGTGTTTGATCCTGGCATCAATGCGCTTTCGATTGTCACCAAGATCATGCCGGAACCCATATTCGTGGAAGCCGCAGTGATCGAGGTGCCGTCCAACAAGGCCACACCAATTGCAGCGCAGATCAAGTTCAAGCACGCCGATGGGGGTGCAAGTGACATGTCGGCCGAATTCGACTGGCGTCAGACCGGCGAGCAGACATGGCAAATTGACATTGAAACCAGCGACGGCATGGCACTCCTTCTCAAACGCGGCGGTTCAATTCTGGAAGTGAACGGCACGCAAGTCATGGAAGCGCAGCTGGAAGAATATGAATTGATCTATGAACGCTTTGCCGGTTTGCTGAAGCATGGCGAGTCGTTCACCGACATCACGCCGCTGCAACTCGTCTGCGACTGCTTCATGCTGGGACGCCCGGTGCTGACGGAGGCTTTTATTTGAGAAGCGAAGCAATCAACATTTGTCATCCCGACGAAAGTCGGGACCCAGGGCAGCGTGACAAATATTGAACTTTGAGGATCGGGACATTGAAAACTGGGTCCCGGCTTTCGCCGGGATGACAAACGGTGAGATTGGGATGACCGGTTAGATCTGAGCTCAATTGCCACGGCGTCTTTCCCGTTTGGCGGCACCTTCGGCGGCGGTGTCGATGCCTTTGGCCAATACTGATACGGGGCCCAAGCGCTGCTCGACCAATTCAATCGAGGGGCGCTGCCCTTTGGTGTAGGATTCCAGGGACTTCCGCATGGCGGCCAAGTGAGCCGGACTGGTGCCACAGCAGCCACCGATTATTTTTGCACCCGAATCCAATGCAATGCGGGCGTAGTCGGCCATGAGCTCTGGGGTTCCGGTATAG
>JANMPF010000239.1:0-1884 GCA_031369725.1 Rhodobiaceae bacterium
CGGCTTTACGCTGAGGGCGCGGCCGGGTTCTGCACCACAAAGGTCATCTTCGGGCACATCGTCCTGAAGTGCGCGAAGCAGCATATAGGCAATGCCTTTGGATACGGGTGCCACACGCAGCGTTCCGTCATTCGGGCCTTGTGAGGTGAGCGCTGTCCAACCCTGGAAGGTGCGGAAGGCAGAGCATACGGCGGGAGATTTGTATTCGATGGTTTGGGTGCGAAAAGCTGCCTTCCAGGGATCGTAATTCTCCCAATCACCGGCAAATACGGGCGCGTAAATTTTCTGGAAGGCGGCATCGGTCCAGCGTTCATAGGAGCCGGAATCCATATGGGGAGAAAGGCCTAAGGACTTGTCGCCGGGCTGGCGCCTGCGGGTGCGGTCGGCATAGGAATAATCATTATCGGGATCGAACTCGCGGCCGTTTGGACCGTTCACATCCCATAAATTGTTGATGAAGCGCTTGGTGGCGGCCATCGCCTCACCCTGGCGGGCCTGCACCTGTGGCTTTGACCAATAGATTCCATATATCTGCGGCCGCGCATCGGCGAGCTGGCTAAAATATTTGTCGAGCCCGCGTTTTTTCTCAGCCTTGGCGAGATAATCATTATCAGCAATGTATTCGCCAAGGGCCCCGTTCCATTCTTCTGCCTGGGCCGCTGAATAGACACCACGCACAACGACGAAGCCACGGTGACGGATGTCGGCCTTCTGTGCGGCAGTTACAGATCCTGCGGCAATGGACTTGTAACTCACTTCCGGCAAGGAGGTTTTGCCAGAGGACACCATCGCCTGAATGACGTCAGCCTCGCGCCTGATGTAGTCTTCGACACGCCTGAATGCCGCCTTGAGGTCATGGCCCCTGCCCCGCAGTTTTTGCTTTTCGGTTTTGATGATGGCGCGGATTGAATCGTCCATTGTGGTCTCCCATGGCCGTTTATTTCGAGATTAGGCGCGGGCGAAAGTGGATGTCAAAGAAGTTGGCATTTTTCCTAATTAAGGAATAAAAGCTTGACAACGGTGTTGGGAGTTGTTAAATGTGTGAAGAGTGAAACGAAACACAGGAGTTAAGCAGTGAGATTTATTTTGGTTTTCCTTACACTCATCATTTCGACCATGACGGGCGCATTCGCCAAAGAATGTTCAGTGGCGTTCAAGCCCGCAACCACCACGGGGCTGGTCACGCGCATGACGCTGTACAAATTTTCCGACCATTATGAATTGCAGTTTTTGACACCCGCACAATTGCCGCTGCTGGACATGACAGCGGAAATCGATGGTGTCACGCAAAGGGTGTTCCTCGCCGGCGGGCTGGATGACGAATTGTTCATGATCACCGATGACGAAAACGGCATTGGCGTTTCGCAGAAGATGTTGGATGCGCTGGCCAAGGCCAAGGAGCTTGACGTCAAGGGGAGGAATGGGAACGACAAGCCGGAAAGTGCAGTGTTCGCGCTTAAGGGATTTGGGGCGGCGGTGAAACGACTAAAGGGGTGTGGGTAACTTTGCTTGACAGGCAGCCATATTTCATGATATTGCTAGCCATATGAAAACTACTGTTCAAATATCCGATGCCCTTTTGGCCGAAATCCATGAGATAGCGCGAAGAAAGAATACCACGTTGCGGGCCTTGGTTCAGCAAGGCTTACAGCATGTGGTCGCCAGCGAATTGAAAAAGAAACCCTTCAAACTTCGGGACGCGTCGTTCAAAGGAACGGGATTGCGGCCTGAAATGGAAGGTGCATCCTGGGATGATATGTTGGCCAAGATTTATGAAGGTCGCGGCGGGTGATCGCTATCGACTCGAACATTCTTGTTTACGCTTACAGGCAAGATTCGCTTTGGCACGTGGCAGCGTCTCTTGCCGTAAAAACACTTTCCGAG
>JANMPF010000445.1:0-2236 GCA_031369725.1 Rhodobiaceae bacterium
GGGACCGTTGCGTAATTATTCTGCACGGTGCTTCGAGGCTCACGGTCGATGACCGTGAGCACCTCAGCATGAGGGAAATCAACATGTTTCCTCACCCTGAGGTGCCCACGCAGTGGGCCTCGAAGGGCCTGATGCAATTAAACTCGAATTATGCAACGGCCCCCTTGCGGGAGAAGGAAAATGCTAGAGAGAGAGGGGCAGTCATCCTGCATACGGTCCGTGCAGGCCCAGTTTTTCCAGCAGCACCTGGTGTTGGTTGCCGGCTTTTACCAACATTGCGCCATAGCGCGCAATCAGGTCCTTGCGGCGGTCGGGATTGGTTGTGGCGGAAAGTGCGCCCCAAATGGCAGCCATTGCCTCGGCCTGCTTGCGGGCCCTTGCGATGGTGCCAGCATCGACACGGATGAGATCATCGGCAGTCACACTGCCCACACCATTCACCGTGTGGGCACCAGCATTGGTGTAGCCTTGCGGCAACTCACCTTTGAGATTGGTGACGGACTTGAACTGGATGAGATCGAAAATCTGGTCAACGGCCTGGCAGGCGCCCTCAACACGCGACACGTGCTCAGTGTCCGCAGCGGCGTGGGGCAGCAACTGCATTTTACCGGGGTGGCGTGATTGCATTTCGCGGTAAGGCACCATCGGGCCCGACAGGGTACGGGTTTTTGCATCCACAAACAGGTCTGCGTCGATACAGGCATAGCGCAGCTTGCCACTGGCCAACGCGGCATCAAGGCCAGCGCAATCCACCACTTCGCCACGATCATAATTGATGAGCACGGCGCCATCGTTCATGGCAGCCAAAACCGACTGGCCGACAACGCCCGCATTCACATGTTTTCCGGTCGCTGCATTAAATGCACCAAGGCCCGTGTGGGGGCTGATGAAATCGGCGCCATGGCTTGCATCCTCAGCTGTGGCGGCAAATTCAAAACCTTCGGACTCGATCCATTCCTGGTGGCGGGGGCGCGCATGAATGGACACGCGCATGCCAAAGGCCTTGCACAGCTTTGCCACTTCACGGCCGATATTGCCGTAACCAATGATGGCGATTTTCTTGCCTTCCAGTTTCTCAGTGGGGAAATCCTTGAGATTGCGCGCCGTGTCAAAGTCACCTGCCACAACGCGGGAATGCAGTGCATCAACGTCAAGGTCAGGTGCCACCCTGAGCATGGCTTTCATCACCATTTGTGCGGTGGCCCTGCTATTGAAGCTCGGGGTGTTCATGAGAACCGCCCCGCCGCCCACACCCCAACAACTGCTTGCCATGTTGGCAGTGCCAGCGCCAATGCGCACACCGCCAAGTTTGAAAACTGACCCCTTGGGCAAATACGTGGCAGCGGCAATCACCGCATCATATTGGCCAGCGCTGGTGACGGGCAAAATTTCCGCCTCGGTGGCAAGCTGCGGCTGGTAGAAGAAATGCTGTTTGCCCTTGGCAAGTCTTGCCGCATCACCCAGCGGGCCATCGTGAAACACGCCACCCTTGCTTTCAATGTGGGTGCGCACAACAGTTGCGTCAGGTTTGCCGTTCTTGCCAGGTTTCAAGCCGACAAGATCACAAACCAAAATCCTGTAGGCGCGCGCCGGGTCATCGGCACGCTGGCGACCGCCAGTATCATTCGGGGCCACGAATTTTTCGCCCAGCGCAGCAAGCTCCTCTTCGAGCACCAAGACCTTGGCGCGCAGGTAGGCATAATGCAAATTGTCGAGCAACGCTGTCACATCTTCAGGAGCACGAATGCCGCCAATCCAGGCGCGGTAATCGCCGGGCGTTCCCGGAAAAGCATTCACATAACGGGCGACATCAAGGCCTTGTTCATGGGTGCCATCGGGATGGGTCAGCCCTTCATATCCCAATATCTGCTTTGAGCGGGCAATGATGCGGGCGTGAATGGCAGGATTGGTTACATCGGCGTCCTTGACGCGCAGCAGTGTTACAGCAATGCCGCGCCGTTCGGGATCGGCCACGCCGAGCTCGAGCAAGGGATGGCTTGCCACCCATTCATTGATCACCTCACGATTTGCCATCGAGCGCTTGTTGAGAGCAGACACCGAGCCCAATCGCCGCTCAGAGCGCAGCAGACCAAAGGTTGTTTCGGCAAAGGCCAGTGTGCTGTAGGTGTTGATCACGCCGCCTATCATTTTGTCGGAGGCAGGATCATAGATCGGTCCCACATTTACACTGCGCTCGCCGGTGAGCGGGCGCTTGGCATCAAGCGGGGCTGCCAGT
>JANMPF010000451.1:0-1914 GCA_031369725.1 Rhodobiaceae bacterium
CCCATACCCCTCACCCTGAGGCGCCCTGCGAAGCAGGGCCTCGAAGGGCTGCCGGATGCGCAAAAGGTGCTTCGAGGCATCGCAAGGGCGATGCTCCTCAGCATGAGGGAATCGTGAATTGGGTCAACCAAAACTCATCACATGCCTTCGGGCGTGATTGTGTAAAGCTTCTTGCCGCCACCCGCCTCTTCGCTTTGCAAGTGATCCTGCTCAACCAGCAAGGTGAGGGTTGGGTAAACCGCACCGGGGCTCGGCGCGTAGGCCCCGCCAAATTTTTCTTCGATGGCCCGGATAAGGTCATAGCCATGGCGCGGTTTTTCCGCGATCAAGGCAAGCAGCACAAGGCGCAAGTCCTCCCTAGCCTTACCCCTTGAGGTTTGCTAACTCCCACGCATAACAACAAGGAACTTGCCGTGGCCGCTTCCCCTACCATGACCATTATGATTGCCGCCGTTCGCAAAGCGGCACGCGGCGTGCAGCGCGACTATGGTGAACTGGCCAACTTGCAGGTATCCGTCAAAGGCCCCGGCGACTATGTGACAGCGGCTGACAAGCGCTGCGAAAAAGTCCTGCGTGCCGAGCTGGAAAAGGCCCGTCCCGGCTATGGCTTCCTCATGGAAGAGCAAGGTGCGGTGAAAGGCTCCGACCCCGACCACCGCTTCATCATCGACCCTATCGATGGCACCACAAATTTCATGCATTCACTGCCGCTCTTTGCCATCTCGGTAGCGCTCGAGCGCAAGGGCGAGATTGTGGCGGCAGTCACCTATAATCCGATCACCGATGAAATGTTCACCGCCGAAAAGGGTGCCGGCGCATTTCTGAACAATCACCGCCTGCGCGTTGCCAACCGCAAGGACATTCATGAAGCCCTGCTGTGCTGCGGCATTCCCCACCGTGGCAGCGATCGCCAGGCTGAAAACCGCGCCGAGATTGCCGTGCTGCAAGCCAAGGCCATTGGCATTCGCAGGCTTGGCTCGGCAACCCTTGAATTGGCCTATGTGGCCGCGGGCCGCCTTGACGTGTTCTGGGAGCGCGACTTGCACGCCTGGGACCTGGCTGCCGGCATTCTCCTCATCCGCGAAGCCGGTGGCTTCACCAGCGATTGTGATAGCGACGCAAACCCGCTGCAAACCGGCAGCATCATCGCCACCAACGCCGACTTGCTGCCCATCGTGAAGCGGGAACTGGCAGCCGCCAGGAAGATCACAAACGCGTAAAACACCAAACCCGTCATTCCTTTCTCCAGACTCGTCATTCCGGCGCAAGCCGGAATCTGGCTGCAGTTTCTATTCTGAACGGGATTCCGGCGTGCGCCGGAATGACTGAATTTGGGAATGGGGAATTTAAGTTCTCAAATCCCATTCAATCGGCTTCTCGCCCTGTGCCACCAAAAATTCATTTGCCTTTGAAAAAGGTTTTGAACCGAAAAACCCGTTATGCGCCGATAGCGGAGATGGATGTGCCGAGGCCAGCACCAGATGGCGCGTGCGGTCAACAAAGGCAGCCTTCTTCTGGGCGTAACTTCCCCACAGGATAAAAACCACAGGGTGCTGGAGATCATTGACCAACCGTATCGCCGCATCGGTAAAACGCTCCCAGCCTTTGCCCTGATGTGAACCTGCCAGACCTGCCTCCACCGTGAGAACCGAATTGAGCAGCAACACGCCTTGCCTCGCCCAAGCTTCAAGATTGCCATGCGGCGGCGGCTCCAGGCCCAAATCACTTTTCATTTCCTTGTGGATGTTGACGAGCGACGGCGGCGGTCTCACACCAGGTTTGACGGAAAAGCAAAGGCCATGGGCCTGCCCCTCGCCGTGGTAGGGGTCCTGCCCGAGGATCACCGCACGGACATTTTCCAGCGGCGTCACATCCAGCGCGTGAAACCATTCGGAGCCTTTGGGAAATATGCGT
>JANMPF010000523.1:0-3538 GCA_031369725.1 Rhodobiaceae bacterium
TGGCAACACGCTTTGATGTGACGCCACAAACCATTCGCAAGGATTTAAACGAGCTTTGTGACGGTCGCATGTTGTCGCGCACCCATGGTGGTGCCATGCTCACATCGGGGGTCGAGAACGTCGCTTACGAGTCGCGGCGGCAACTGGCGGCCACCGAAAAACAGGTGATCGGACTGCGCACCGCTGAACTCATTCCGAATGATTGCTCGCTGTTCATCAACATCGGCACCACCACGGAAGAAGTGGCGCGCGCACTGGTTCGTCATGAAGGCCTGCTGGTGATCACCAACAACATTCATGTGGCAACCATTCTGATGCCATGCCCCAAGATAGACGTGATCATAGCCGGTGGTGCGGTGCGCCGCAGCGACGGCGGCATCGTGGGTGAAACGGCAGTTGATTTCATTTCGCAGTTCAAGGTTGACCATGCGGTAATTGGCGCTTCGGCCATTGACGATGACGGCGCCATGCTGGATTTCGATTTTCGTGAAGTGCGCGTGGCGCAAGCCATCGTCAGCAACGCACGCAATGTCATTCTGGTGGCGGACTCCATGAAATTCACCCGCTCTGCCCCTGTGCGCATTGGCCACTTGAGCCAGGTCGATGTGTTTGTGACTGACAGCCTGCCAAGCGAACAGATCGTTGAACTTTGCAAACACAGCGGCGTTGAACTTGAAATTGCCGGCGGGCCACAATTTGAATCCCTATCGGAAGCCGCAGAATGACCTATGATTTGTTTGTAATTGGTGGTGGCGTCAATGGCTGTGGCATTGCGCGCGATGCGGCGGGCCGGGGACTGAAGGTGTTTCTGGCCGAGCAAGGCGATCTTGCATCGGGCACATCATCGGCATCAACCAAGCTCATCCATGGCGGTTTGCGCTATCTCGAGCACTATGAATTCCGCCTGGTGCGCGAAGCCCTGATAGAGCGTGAAGTATTGCTCAAGGCAGCACCCCACATCATCTGGCCGCTGCGCTTTGTGCTGCCCCATCACAAGGGGTTGCGTCCGCGCCCGCTCATCCGGCTCGGCCTGTTTCTTTACGACCATCTTGGTGGCCGCAAGATTTTGCCGCCAACGCGCAGCGTGGATTTGCACAATGATGTGACGGGCGAACCCTTGCGCGAGGAATATGTGCATGGTTATGAATATTCCGATTGCTGGGTGGAAGATGCCCGGCTGGTTGTCCTCAGTGCCATGGATGCGCGGGCGCGGGGTGCCGAAATCCGTACACGGACGAAATGTACCCGTGCGTTGCGCGAAGGTGGCATGTGGAAACTGACGCTTTCCACGGACGGCGGCAAGCACGAAGTGGTTGAGGCCAAGGTCCTGATCAATGCCGCCGGGCCATGGGTAGGTGATGTTTTGAACAATGTGGTTCGGCAAATTGAAGCCGACAAGGTGCGGATGGTGAAGGGCAGCCATATTGTGGTGGACAGACTCTACACCCATGACCGTTGTTATATTTTCCAGAACGCCGACGGGCGCATTTGTTTTGCCATTCCGTATGAACAGAATTTCACGCTTATTGGCACAACCGATGAAGACCACCAGGGTGACCCCGGTGCCCCCCACATCACCGAAACGGAAATTGAATACCTGATATCGGCCACCAGCGAATATTTCAAAAAGCCGGTCATGCGCAACCAGGTCCGCTGGACCTATTCCGGCATCAGGCCACTTTATGACGATGGGGCGAGCAAGGCGCAGGAGGCCACGCGCGATTATGTTTTGAAACTTGAAGGTGGCACAGGCGAAGCTCCCATGCTTTCGGTGTTTGGCGGCAAGATTACCACGTTCCGCAGGCTTGCCGAATCGGTCATGGAAAAAATTGCGCCATTTTTTCCGCAAGCCGGAAAGCCCTGGACGGCACAGGCTTGCCTTCCTGGCGGAGACTTTGCCCATGACGAAGTGGACAAACGCATCGCAGAACTGCAGCGCAAGTATTCATTCCTGAAGCCGCAAAGTGTTGCCCGCATCTTCCGCGCCTATGGCACCAATGCCGAAAAAATGTTTGGCGGTGCCCGCTTTGCCAAGGACATGGGACAGTTCTTTGGGCCGTTGAGCGAGCGTGAAATCAATTATCTCAAAGCCGAGGAATGGGTGCACGAGGCTGATGATATCCTGTGGCGGCGTTCCAAGCTGGGCCTGCATTTAACCGCCGACGAACAGGGCCAGTTGCGCAATTTCATGAAGCCCGCCGCCAAAACCAAAAGTTCAAAGCGCGCGAAGGGATAGCGCCATGCCGGATTTCATTCTCGCCATTGACCAGGGTACCACGTCCTCGCGTGCCATTGTTTTCGATGCAAAGCTTCGGCCAAAGGCATCTGCACAGCGGGAATTCACGCAATATTTCCCGAACTCCGGCTGGGTTGAGCATGATGGGGAGGAAATCTGGAAATCGGTTCTGTCCACGGCCAGGGCCGCACTCAAAAAGGCCGGGACAACTCCCGGAAGTATCCGCACTCTTGGCATTACCAACCAGCGCGAAACCACTGTGGTGTGGGACCGCAAAAGCGGAAAGGCCATTTACAAGGCCATCGTCTGGCAGGACCGGCGCACGGCCGATTTTTGCGCCGAGCTAAAAGCAAGGGGCCACGAAAAAACCTTCACCGCAAAAACCGGACTGTTGCTGGATCCGTATTTTTCCGGAACCAAGGTGGCGTGGATTCTTGACCACGTCAAAGGTGCCCGCGTCCGTGCGGAAAATGGCGAGCTGTGCTTTGGCACCATCGATGCATTTCTCATCTGGCGTCTTACCGGTGGCAAGTCGCATGTGACCGATGCCACCAATGCTTCGCGCACCCTCCTCTATAATATTCACAGCGGTGAATGGGACGATGAGCTTCTCAACATCCTGCAGGTCCCCCGTTCGATGCTGCCTGAGGTAAAGGATTGCGCTGCGGATTTCGGAATATGCGATGCAAAGCTTCTGGGTGCGGCCATTCCCATTCAAGGGGTGGCAGGTGACCAACAGGCCGCTACCATCGGGCAAGCCTGCTTTGCGCCCGGCATGATGAAATCCACTTATGGCACGGGCTGCTTTGCGCTGCTCAACACGGGCGACAGGGCCGTTGCCTCCAACAACAGGCTGCTTACCACTGTTGCCTACCAGCTGGATGGCAAGCGCACCTATGCGCTTGAAGGGGCCATCTTCATCGCCGGTGCAGGCGTGCAATGGCTGCGCGACGGCTTGAAAGTGGTAAAGAACGCCGCCGAAACTGGAGCGCTGGCCAAACACGCCGACAAGAACCAAAATGTTTATCTCGTGCCAGCCTTTGTCGGTTTGGGCGCACCCTATTGGAACGCCGAAGCGCGGGGTGCCCTCTTCGGCCTGACGCGCGCCACCTCCAACAAGGAGCTGGCGCGGGCTGCCCTGGAGGCAGTGTGTTACCAAACCAATGACCTGCTGGAAGCCATGAAAAAAGACTGGGGTTCGTCTGGCACCACGATCCTTCGCGTTGATGGCGGCATGACCGCATCGGATTGGACGATGCAGTTCCTGGCCGATATTCTGGACGCACCCGTTGACAGGCCGAA
>JANMPF010000542.1:0-2691 GCA_031369725.1 Rhodobiaceae bacterium
TGCATACCATACGCGGCATGGGATACTGCATATCCGAGCCGGATAATGCCAAGTAAGTCACTGTCCTTTCGCCTGATAACGACATCTGCAATAGTTGCCATCATTTTGCTGGTGAGTGCCGCATTCCTGCTGAATTATCTTTTCCAGGCAGCCCTTGAGCGCAACTTTGATGCCCGCCTGCGTGCCGTGCTTGACGGGCTTTTGGCCAATGTTGAGCTCAGCCAGGATGGTGCCCCAGGCATGCAGGGCCAGATTGCCGATACGCGCTTCTCGCTTCCGCTGTCGGGCTGGTATTGGCAGGTGTCACCGCCAAAGGACAAGGGCGTAGGCGATCTTGCCTCCGATTCCCTGCTTGAACAGCGCCTGGTCCCGCAAGCGTCCATGCTCAAAACCCGTGACAAGGGGGGTGTTGCCAGCTTTTACATCAATGACAGTGAAGGCAAACAGCTGCGCGCCATCGAGCAGAAATTCAAGCTGTTTGGCGGTGCCGAAGAGTTTTCCTTTCTGGTGGCTGGAAATTTTGATGAGCTGCGCGATGAAATCTTCGCCTTCCGCCGTGCCCTTTATGGGGTTTTGGGCCTGCTGGGTTTTGGCTTGCTGGCCTCGATTTTGCTGCAGGTGCGTGTGGCCTTGCGCCCGGTTCAGGCCATGCAGCAATCCCTCAGTGCCATCCGCGGCGGCAGGGCCGAACGCCTTGAAGGCCAGTTTCCAAGTGAGCTGCAACCCGTGGCCGACGAATTGAATTTGCTCATCCAGGCCAACACCGAAGTGGTTGAGCGCGCCCGCACCCAGGTGGGCAACCTTGCCCATGCGCTGAAAACCCCCCTCAGTGTCCTGACCAATGAGGCCCAGGAAAGCCATACACTCTTTGCCAAAAAGGTTTCCGAGCAAACCGAAATCATGCGCGACCAGGTCAGCCTCTATCTTGACAGGGCCCGCCGCGCCGCAAGGGCGCAAACCATAGGCTCGGTGTGCGATGTGGAGCCGGTGCTTGACGCCCTTGCGCGCACCATCATCCGCATCAACCGCGACAAGGAAGTTCATATTGAAGTTACCGTGACACCTGGATTGAAATTCCGCGGTGAAACCCAGGACCTTGAGGAGATGATCGGCAATCTCGTCGACAACGCCGCCAAATGGTCCACCCGCAAAGTGGTGGTGACGGCAGTGCCAATGGCAGGAAGCATCGAGTCAGGGCGTGATTGGCTGCTGATTACAGTGGATGATGATGGACTGGGCCTGCCGGCGGAAAAACGCGCCGATGCCATCAAGCGCGGCAAGCGCCTTGATGAAACCAAGCCGGGTTCCGGATTGGGCCTGTCAATCGTGACTGAAACGGCTGCCATGTATGGCGGCAGTGTGGTCTTGGGTAATGCACAACTGGGTGGATTAAGTGTGCAATTGAAATTGCCTTCGGTGACTTGACGCCCTGCGAAGGGCTGAGACGAGCCAAGGAACCGCTATTGGCGTCAACTGTGCGCGTGTGCCGTGGCTACTACATAGGGCGGGGTTCCGTGGTGCGGACTGGGATGTGTATTGGAACTAAATGGCGTTTGATTCAGTTTTCATATTAACTTGGTTTTCTGGGACATTGGCAAATCCAGAGGTTATGGTGTAATCCTTTGTAAATCTGTCACGACTTTAATATACCGCAGGGTTGTAAATGAACGTCTATGGGGCTATGTGGAGTACATGAAAAAGATTTCCAGGCGAGGTGCTTTTATATCTCGCGCAAAAATTGAAGGCTTTATAGACGGATTTTCCGCTCCGGCTTTCTTGCTGTGGCCACACAACTTGCGCGTGACTTCAAGATCTGCATCTGTTAACGGTGCATGGTCGCGGGTGGGCAGAACTATGTCCTCTGTGATGCGCAAACAGGGGGCGGTAATTGAGCAACAAAAAGAAGCCCGCAACCCCACCAAGAGGCAAGCCCAGCGGCATCTCGTCAACGGCTGATTACTCGCATATTGAGGAATTAATTGAGACTAGCATTGGTCCTTTAATTCAAGGCAGTTCTCGAAAACAGGTCATTGGTAGAGTGATGACCGTATTTGAGCATGAGATATACTCAGGTGTGTTGCCTCATCCTCGACATCTTGGCGAATTTGAATCAATTTGTGCAGGCTCTGCGGACAGAATAATCAAAATGGCCGAAGATACTCTTTCTGCTGACATTGATATGGACAAGGCAGAACAAGCTGCAGAACATTTTGATCGACGCCTTGGAATGTACTTTGGGTTTGGTGCCTTGGTTGGACTCATAGTGGGTGCGGTAGTTTGTGCAATTCATGGCAACACGACAGTTGCACTAGCGTTCTTAACTGTAGGTGCGATTGGCACAGTGGGCCGGTTTATTTCTGGCCGTAGGAATGGAAACGAAGAATAGTAATGCGTAGCAAAGATTAGTCTCTAGTTACAAATTTTTGCGTTTGCCAATATTCTGAGAAATCCACCGAAGTCTTACGGCCCATACCGAAGGCGGTAGGTCGCTTGCGGTCTTTGCGCCATAAGGCCGCAAATTTGCATCCCTCGCGCGATTGGGGCATGTTCAAAAACCAACGTGGAAAATGCAGGTAACACATGGCAATTCTCAGGCTCAAGTTGCTCGGTGGCTTTGCGCTTCTGGATGCATCAGGCCAGGAAATTGTTGTTCTGGCCAAGAAACCCTGCGCGTTAATTGCCATACTTCGC
>JANMPF010000256.1:0-7233 GCA_031369725.1 Rhodobiaceae bacterium
GGCAAGTCAAACCACTGGCCTTCATTCATCTGCATGCCTTGCACGAAATAGCGGTTTGGCCGGCTGGGTGGGGCGTTAAACGGAATTTCAATTTCAATGCGGCCCTTGGTGCCACCGATGTGGGCCCGCTGGTAAGGTGCCATTTGCGTTGAAATTGCAAACGTGAGCTGGCGGCCATCGCCAAAATCAGCAATGCCGCTTGCCGTGCGGTCGGTCTTGAATGTGGGGTCGCGGTCAAAAGTTGCAATCACCCGCAATGGCTCACAGCCAAACATGAAACGCGACACCGTGATGGGATAACACCCGATATCATAAAGACCGCCACCACCAATGGCGGCCATGTTGCGAACGTTTTTGGGGTCGCGGTTGAAATAGGTGAAAAACACCTGCATGGCGCGCAATTCGCCAATGGTGCCTTTTTTCGCCAGCGCCTTGGCCGCCATCCATTGCGAACTATGGCGCACCATGAAGGCTTCAGCCACGTAAATGCCCTGTGGAATTTTACGCAAAGTCATGGCTTCCCGGCCGGTAATCGCAATTGGCTTTTCGCACAATACATGCTTGCCAGCCTTGGCAGCAGCAAGGGTAAGCGGCACATGCAGGTGATTGGGCAGCGGATTGTAGACCGCCTCAATTTCAGGATCAGCCAGCATCTCTTCATAGGAGCCATAGGCTTTGCGGATTCCCAGTTTGAAGGCAGCGGCCTTGGCAGATTTGAGATTGCGCGACGACATGGCAACAATCTCGATATCTACACTCTTCATCATGGCGGGAATGACTTTTTCCATGCCGATATTGGCGGTCGAGATAATTCCCCATTTTACAGGCTGCATGACATTCCTCTTTGTATTTTTGGGCAACTATAGGGAGCTTGCCTCCATAAGTACATCAAATGTCGCTTTTGGCACTCGCTTGCGCAAGACTTAACTTGACGAGCAATAGGTGTTTCGCGCTAGTCTCTTGTTATCGTCCGCGAATTTTTGACACAACTCTGGCGGATAAATAAGGGAGAAGACAATGACGAATTATGTTACCAGATTTTTGAGCGCCGCGACCTTGGGCGCCAGCCTCATTGCCATGGCAGGTGCTGCAACCGCAGGTGATGCCGCATCCTGCCAAAAGGTTCGCCTTTCGGATGTGGGCTGGACCGACATTACCGCCATTACCGCCATGACATCCGCCATTCTCGAGCAGATGGGTTATGAAGGCGTGATCAACCAGTTGGCCGTGCCGGTCACCTTTGCCTCCATGAAAAGCGGCGACATTGATGTGTTCCTCGGCAACTGGATGCCGTCCATGGAAAACGACATCAAGAACTACCGCGAAGATGGTTCGGTTGAAACCATTGGCGCAAACCTTGAAGGCGCAAAATATACCTTGGCGGTGGACCAGGCCCTTTATGATGCGGGCCTGCATGATTTCAAGGACATCGCCAAATTCAAGGACAAGCTCAATGGCAAGATCTATGGCATCGAGCCCGGCAATGACGGCAACCGCCACATCCAGGACATGCTGAAGGATCCCAAGTTTGGTCTCGATGGCTTCGAACTGGTGGAAAGCTCGGAAGCCGGCATGCTGTCACAGGTTGCCAAGAACACCCAGGCTGGCAAGGATATCGTGTTCCTTGGCTGGGCACCCCACCCCATGAACGCCAATTTCAAAATGGCATACCTCACCGGCGGCGATGATTTGTTCGGACCCAACTACGGGGGTGCCACCGTCTACACCACCGTGCGCAAAGGCTACGTGGCCGAGTGCCCCAATGCCGGCAAGATGATTTCCCAGCTCAAGTTCTCCATGGACATGGAAAACCTTGTCATGGGTCAAATTCTTGACAAGGGTGCTGATCCGAAAGCTGCAGCCCTTGCCTGGGTGAAAGCCAATCCGGACGCATTGACCGCATGGCTTTCGGGCGTGACCACCTTTGATGGTTCCGGTCCTGCCCTTGATGCCGTAAAGAAAGGCCTCGGCCTCTGAGCCACTACATTGAGAAGCGGACCGGTAGACAAAAAATGCGACCGGTCCGCTTTGCTGATTTTAGACTCACGCTGGGAAGGGTCTTTTTAAATGGAACAACTCGTTAGTTTTATAACCGCCAACAAGATTCCGGTTGGCCCCTGGGGCAAAAAATTCTTTACCTTCCTGACAACCAATTTTGAATGGTTCTTTGACTCCATTGCACGCGGGCTGACCTTCGTTCTCGAAGGTCTGGTTGACATATTTTTGTGGTTTCCGCCGCTTGTGCTGATAGCAGCCGTCGCCTTGCTGGCGTGGTATTTGCAAAAGTCCTGGAGGCTGGCAATTGTTGCAGCCCTTGGCCTGTTGTTTATCGTGAACCA
Source organism: Rhodobiaceae bacterium (assembly GCA_031369725.1). Taxonomy (GTDB): domain Bacteria; phylum Pseudomonadota; class Alphaproteobacteria; order Rhizobiales; family Aestuariivirgaceae; genus Aestuariivirga. Next base: position 2,340 of record JANMPF010000256.1, read on the forward strand.
GGGCCTGTGGAAAGAAACCGTTCAAACCATTGTGCTGGTGGTTGCGGCAACCACGGCCTCGATGGCCATTGGTGTGCCCGTCGGCATTTGGGCGGCCCATAATGAGCGTCTCTACAAGTTCCTGCACCCCGTGCTTGATCTCATGCAGACCATGCCGACGTTTGTCTATCTCATTCCGGTACTCATTCTTTTTGGACTTGGTGCTGCACCCGGTTTGATCGTGACGGTGATCTTTGCCGCACCCGCTCCCATACGCCTTACCCATCTCGGCATAACATCGGTTCCCAGGGCCTTGATTGAAGCGGGTGAAGCCTTTGGTGCCACCAGGCGCCAGCTCCTGTGGAAAGTTGAATTGCCCTCCGCCTTGCCAACCATCATGGCAGGCCTCACCCAATGCATCATGCTGTCGCTCTCGATGGTGGTGATTGCCGCGTTGATTGGCGCTTCTGGTCTTGGCAAGCCCGTGGTGAACGGTCTCAACCGCATGGATATACCCTTAGGCATTGAAGCGGGTCTTGCAATTGTCATTCTCGCCATCCTTCTCGACCGCATGTGCAGGGTTACAACAGGGGCAAAATCATGAAGACTGCTGTTGAATTCAAAAACGTCGATATCATTTTCGGCAAGGACCCGCGCGCGGCTCTCGCCATGCTTGATGCTGGTGCCGCACGTTCTGAAATCCTCGCAAAGACCGGTGCCGTATTGGGCTGCGCCGGTGCCAGCCTCAAGGTGAATGAAGGTGAGATCAGTGTTCTCATGGGCCTTTCAGGCTCTGGGAAATCCACGTTGCTGCGCGCCGTGAACGGCCTCAACAAGGTGGTGCGCGGCAATGTGCTGGTGCGCGATGGCAGCAAGATGGTGGATGTTGTCACCTGTGACGAGGCAACCCTCCGGCACGTGCGGCAAGGCCAGGTCGCCATGGTGTTCCAGCAATTTGCACTGCTGCCATGGCGCACGGTGGCCGAAAATGTGGGCTTTGGACTGGAACTTGCAGGCGTTCCCGATGCCGAGCGCCACGAGAAAGTTGGCAAGCAGTTGAAGCTTGTGGGCCTTGACCAATGGGCGGGGAAATTTGCCCATGAACTTTCAGGCGGCATGCAGCAGCGCGTCGGGCTGGCCCGCGCCTTTGCCACCGAAGCACCCATTCTTTTGATGGATGAACCCTTCTCCGCACTTGACCCCCTGATCCGGACCAAGCTGCAGGACGAGCTCCTGCAACTGCAGAAAACCTTGAAGAAAACCATTATCTTCGTGAGCCATGATCTTGAGGAAGCTTTGAAAATCGGCAACCATATTTCCATCATGGAAGGCGGCCGCATTGTCCAAACCGGGCGGCCCGAAGACATCGTGCTGCGCCCCGCCAGCGACTATGTGCGTGAATTCATTGCCAACGTGAATCCGTTAAGCGTGCTCACCGCCTGGAATGTGATGCGCGCCAAGCATGAGCTGCAACAGGCAGGCCGCGGCTGGACCTGGCTGGACCGCCGCAAGACCACCCGCTTCAAGCTCGGCAAGGACAACAAGGTTGCCGCCGTTGAAAGGAATGGTGTCGTGGCGACCTGGGTTTCCTGTGCCGAAGCCGAGAAGGAACTCGGCAAGAAGGATCACCCGGTGTTCTGGGCAACACCGGGAACCTCACTCAAGACCGTGATGCTCGCCATGCACCGCGCCGACACCGCCCCGGTGGCACTGTTCAACGACGACAACACGTTTGCCGGTGCCATTGGTGTACGCGATGTCTTGCAGGCAGTGCTGCGGCGGGAGAACTAGGGCCGCTTGAGTTTACCAGGCAGTGCCGGTGGCAAGCTTTGCAACAGCCAGATGCTTGGCAATTGTCTGGCCAATATCGGCAAAGGTCTTGCGGCATCCGATTGAGCAGGGTTGCATGCCGTTGGCGAAAGCCAGAACCGGTATGCATTCACGCGTATGGTCGCTGCCTTTCCAAGTGGGGTCGTTGCCATGGTCAGCGGTGAGGATCATGAGATCGCCTTCCCGCAGCAGCGCCATGGCCTCCGGCAACCGCTGGTCAAAATATCGAAGTGCATCACCATAACCTTTTGGATCACGGCGGTGGCCATAAAGCATGTCGAAATCAACAAAGTTGGTCATCAGCAAGCCGCCATCCCCAAGGTTCGGCATTTCTTTCAAGGTCGCGTCAAACAGGTTGGCATTGCCTGATGCCTTTACTTCGCGCCCCGTTCCCGAATGCGCATAGATATCGCCAATCTTGCCGATGGTGATGATATCGCGCCCCGCTTTGGTGACGACGTCGAGCAGAGTGGGCGACGGCGGCAGCACCGTATAGTCCTTGCGGTTTCCTGTGCGGGTGAAGTTCGAGGCCTCGGTGCCAACAAAGGGCCGCGCAATCACCCGCCCGATATTCATGCTGTAGGAAAGCTCTCTTGCGATGCGGCAAACTTCATAAAGGTGTTCAAGGCCAAAGCTTTGCTCGTGGGCAGCGATTTGAATGACGCTGTCGGCACTGGTGTAGACAATGGGCTTGCCTGTCGCCATGTGTTCAGCGCCAAGCTCTGCAATGATGTCGGTTCCCGAGGCATGTTTGTTGCCAAGCACGCCGGGAAGCTTTGCCTGTGCTATGAATGCATCCGTAAAGCGCTGCGGAAATGTAGGCATGGTATTGGGGAAATAGCCCCAGTCAAACAATACCGGCACACCGGCAATTTCCCAATGTCCTGATGGCGTGTCCTTGCCATGGGATATTTCCTCGGCATAACCCCATTGGCCCTTGAGCGGTGCGCCGGGCAGGGGATTTTTCCCCGCGGCCGCCTCCGCCGCAAGCCCAAGGCCGAGCGAGGCAAGGTTGGGGAGGTTGAGTTTGGTTGCTTCGGCGATGTGTACAAAAGTATTGGCACCAACGTCGCCATATTTTTCGGCATCCGGCGCGCCACCGATGCCGAAACTATCGAGGATGAACAGAAAAACCCGGCTCATTTGCCGATACGCTCGATAACGCTTGGGGTCGCGCGCTTGGGCTTTCCAATCTTGTAGGCGGCCCGGATGATTTTCCGCGCGCGTTCAAAACTGTCTTCCGTCCGTGCATGGATAATGGCGAGCGCTTGGCTTTTATCAACTCGGCTGGCTTTTCCCGCAAGATTGGTAAGGCCAACCGCATGGTCGATTGTATCAGCGGCAACCCGTCTGCCACCACCCAGTTCAATGACGGCAAGTCCCAATGCACGGGTATCAATGGATTCAATCCGTCCGGAATTTACGGCATGCACAGCGCGGACAATGGGGGCCTGTGGCAAATGCCGCTCGCAATTCTCCACAAAATCATGGGGACCGCCAAGTGCTGACACCATGCGTTGAAACCGTTCGGCCGCTTGCCCGGTGCTCAGCGTCTTTTCCAATTGCGCCCGCGCATTTTTGGCGGTGGCCATTTTTGCCAGCACGAGAAGTTCAGCCCCGAGTGCAAGCGTAACCTCATGCAGGCGCGCGTCCCGGTGAGTGCCCGTCAGATAATCAACGGCATTCTTGATTTCCACCGCATTGCCAGCAGCAGACGCAAGCGGCTCGTCCATATCGGTAATGAGTGCCGATGTTTTCAAGCCGGCACCATTGGCCACCTTCACCAAACTGTTGGCAAGGATGACGGCATCCCTTTTCTTCGCCATGAAAGCGCCCGACCCCGTCTTCACGTCAAGCACCAGCATGCCCAATCCCGCCGCCAGCTTTTTTGACAGGATGGATGCCGTGATGAGTGGCACCGATTCAACCGTGGCCGTCACATCGCGAATGCCATAAAGGCGTTTGTCGGCAGGTGCCAGATCAGCGGTTTGTCCGATGATGGCGGCACCTGTGTCTCTAACCGTTTGGCAAAACATGGCAAGGTCGGGTTGTGTCACGTAACCCGGAATGGAATCAAGCTTGTCCAAAGTGCCGCCCGTGTGGCCAAGTCCGCGACCTGAAATCATCGGCACATAACAGCCGCAGGCCGCCAGCATGGGTGCAAGCATCAGGGACACATTGTCACCAATGCCGCCGGTGGAATGCTTGTCCACCACAGGGCCTGGCAAATCCCATTTCAAAACCGTGCCTGAATCACGCATGGCAAGGGTAAGGCCCACGGCCTCCTGTGGTTCCATGCCGTTGAAGAAAACTGCCATGGCAAAGGCAGCGACTTGCCCTTCGGAAATTTCACCCGTTGTGAGGCCTGTGATAAAGTCTTTCACTTCATTGCGCGTCAGCGGTTGTCCATCGCGCTTTTTGCGAATGAGTTCCTGCGGCAGCATCATTTCAGGTCTTTAAGAAAACGCGTGAGCAAGGTCTTCATGCGCTCAGACGCCTTGGCGCCTTCACGCTTGGTTTCTTCATGCGAAGGTGATGCCCCTTCAATGCCGGCAGCAAGATTGGTGATCACCGAAAGGGCCGCCACGCGCAGTCCAAAGCGCCTGGCCAGAATGGTTTCCGGCACCGTCGACATGCCGACAGCCGTGCCGCCCACCAGCCGGAACATCTTGATCTCGGCAGGAGTTTCGAATGATGGACCTGAATACCACACGTAAACCCCCTGGTGCAGTTTAAGGCCCTCGCGCTTGGCTGCAGCTTTCAGGGCCTTCTGCAATTTGGGATCTTAGGCATCCGTCATGGGCACAAAATTTTCATCCCCATGACTGCCAATCAATGGGTTCATGCCCGCCTGATTGATGTGGTCCGTCAACATCATGATGGAACCGGGCCGCATTTTAGGATCAAGCGAACCTGCTGCATTGGTAAGAATGAGCGTTTCAACGCCAGCCGCTTTCAATGCCTCGATCACCGGCCGCATGACGGCAGGATTGCCGCTTTCATAGGCGTGCGCCCGGCCAGCCAGAACGGCAATTTCCTTGGCCCCCACCGTGCCAATCACAAGCTCACCCGCATGCCCCGAAAT
>JANMPF010000561.1:0-14015 GCA_031369725.1 Rhodobiaceae bacterium
AAACATTGGCCAAAAAACCAAAACAGCCATTGATGCCTCCGATGCACCGGATCTATCCCACAATATTCGGGGCAAAGTCGCTTCGATGATGGCAAGACACCTTGAATTTGCGGAATTGCTAAGGCCCGCCCCCGAGGGTCAAAGCAAAGCCGCCACGACGCAAGCACCTGAATAACAAATTCCGGTATCGGATTAAGGCGCGGATACTATTAATTCCCGTGCAGTACAGCGCTCAAAGTATTTCGGAAATTTGGAAGCTTGTGCGGCGCACTCCAAAACCTGGTTGCTTCTAATTTTATGCCCGCCTTGAAATGTCAGAAATCTCGCGTTTGAAGTAAGCAGCGGTAATGCGCAACCCGTCACACAAATTTATCTGTGGCTGCCAACCTAAATATTGCTTGGCCAATGTGATATCCGGCTGGCGTTGTTTGGGATCATCTTGTGGTAGTTGCATAAAGGAAATTTTCGACCGGGATTTGGTCAATTCCAAAACGCGATTTGCCAATTCGAGCACGGTCATTTCAATTGGACTGCCAAGATTGATAGGGCCTGCCATATCAACAGCCATCATCGCCCGAATTCCCGCCACAAGATCATCAATGAAACAAAATGATCTTGTTTGCGTTCCGTCACCATAAATTGTGATTTCTTCGCCATTAATGGCTTGGAGAAGAAAGTTGGATACCACCCGTCCGTCATTTGGGTCCATCTTGGGGCCATAAGTATTGAATATCCTTACTATCCTCGTATCAACGCCGCGCGCGCGCCTAAAGTCGGCGCATAGTGTTTCTGCTGCGCGCTTACCTTCATCGTAGCAGCTGCGGACACCAATAGGGTTCACATTTCCCCAGTAACTTTCAATTTGCGGGCTAATTGTCGGATCACCATAAACCTCCGAAGTTGATGCCTGCAGCATTGGTACGCCAAGCTTTTCAGCCAAATCTAGCAGGTTCAAACTGCCTATTACATTGGTCTCAAATGTTTTGATCGGATCACGCTGATAGGCCGGGGGTGATGCTGGACATGCCAGATTGCATATGAAATCGACTTTTTCTGTCAACGGCTCTGTGATGTCATGCAGTAAAAATTTGAACCGCCTTGAAATTTCAAGATTGGAGATGTTCGATAACCGACCCGTAGAGAGATTATCCAAACATAGTATGTGGTGGCCATCTGCATGCAGTTTTTCACACAAATGCGAGCCAATAAATCCTGCTCCGCCGGCTATTAGTTTATGCAAGCTGCTTCCTCACCTAATGGGTATTTTCATGGAAACATTAGTCAAATCTAATTAATTGATTGCCTGACAAATCTCCAAATTACCTCACCCATGCATTACCCATCTTCAGTTATCCACGATCACTTTCTGCCATCGACCCATTGTGCAAGACTTGTAATTTTCATAACTCCTCTGCTAGACCGCAAGGGGCGATTCAAAAAACTTCAACAATTGACACCAAATTAGCTTTACATTTGAGTAGCAAACTTGCAACGGACTGATGCGGTATTGGTTAAACTGTGAGATTGGCCCAACGCCAAGCAAGCATGTCCCAATAACACGCCGATTCACGGATTTGGAGGCGTCGCCAACCAGCCTGTCGATCGGCTTTCTGCGCGCCAGTCTTTGGCCCAATGAAGCTTTTCCAACCATAGTGTCGTTCTCCCCCTTCTTCGCCTGGGCACAGGTGCTGCTTTCGTTGGCCATTGTTTCGAAGTTTGCTGCTATTAAAGGGGCACGAGACGGGGGAATCTGCTGACACTCGACACACAGCCAATTTGGTGTCAACTCAACCCCGCAACTTTTCCGGGGAGGGTGGCCAAATGAAAAAAGCGGTGAGTTCCCACAAATTGGATCAGATGGATATTCGCATTCTTAATCACTTGCAAACCCATGCGTGCATGACCAATCAGGAACTCGCTGATGCGGTTGGCCTGTCGCCCAGCCCCTGTTTGCAGCGCGTCAAACGCATGGAAAATAACGGGGTGATTTCAAGTTACAGCGCGCGCATCGATCTGCACAAGATTTGCCACTATGTGGATGTCATCGCGGCCGTCACGTTAAATAGCCATGGCTTGGAAGATTTTCTCAGTTTTGAAACCTTGGTAAATAACATGCGTTATGCGATTGAGTGTACCAAGGTGAGTGGAACCGTCGATTATATCGTGCGTTTTGTCTGCCCCGATATCAATTCCTATGAAATGCTTTCCAATGAACTTTTGAGTTTGGGGCCCAAAGTCGGCAACATCAGCAGCTATATCGTCCTCAAGGACGTCAAGAAATTCGGCGGCGTAGCCCTTGATGATCTGGTCTTCCCCCACTGAACGCGCCATGACCTCCACCCAATCCCCCGGTAGTTTCAATAAAGCTGATGACTTGTGCAAGTCCTTCGCGCCGCAGCATGTTGGCGAAAACATAGGGCTTTTCGCCGCGCACCTTCTGGGTGTCGCTCTCCATCACATCAAGCCGGGCGTGTACATGCGGGGCAAGGTCGATCTTGTTGATGATGAGCAAATCTGACCGGCTGATCGCCGGCCCGCCTTTGCGCGGAATTTTTTCACCCTGGCAAACGCTGATCACATAGAGCGTGATATCCGCAAGATCGGGCGAGAATGTTGCAGCAAGATTGTCCCCCCCTGACTCAATGAAGATCACGTCAAGGTCAGGGTGGCGCGCGTTCATGTCTGCGATGGCGGAAAGATTGATCGAGGCATCTTCGCGAATGGCCGTGTGCGGGCAGCCCCCCGTCTCGACGCCCATGATGCGGTCTTCCGGTAACGCCTGGACACGGTTCAAAATAAGCGCATCCTCCTTCGTATAAATATCATTGGTGATCACAGCGACAGAATATTTGTCGCGCATTTCCTTGCACAACATTTCAATAAGCGTTGTTTTCCCAGAGCCCACCGGCCCGCCGATGCCAACGCGCAAAGGTCCATTGCTCATGAGCGAAACACCCGCGAATATTGTGTCTCATGTTTCATGGCTGCAATATCTGACAGAAAAGTTGAACTTCCAAGATCATCAAGGGTGGCAGTCATGGCGCGTTCAGTCGTGGCAACAATCACTGGCAGCAGCTCGCGCATGATTTCCAATCCCTTGCTTTGCCCCAATGGCACCAACCGGACGGCAACCGCAATCAGATTGTTCGAAAATGCCTGCATAAACGCCAACAGGCCGGAACGCTTTGCTATCCCCGCCCCTGCACATGTTGCAGCAAGCACCACCGGATAGGCCCTGAAATTTACCACTTCGTCAGCCAGCAATGTCGCCACCGACAGGCCCAGGGACTGGCCAAGATCAGAGGTTTCCAACGCCCGTTCTCGTGATGCAGCCAGCGCCAGCGCCAGCCCGTCAATCTCCGTCCGCACAGCATCACCCGCATCAAAACTTGCAGCAAACAACACCGCATCATTCCATCCGCTGCCATGCGCCAGCAGTGACGATATCCAATCGCGAACCTCGTCAGACATTTTTACCACGCCATCGTCGATGGCCCTCTCAAGCCCATGGGAATAGGCAAAACTGCCAATTGGAAACGCCGGCGACATAATCGCCATGAGTTGCAGAAGTTGGGTGGATTCAGTGGTGATGGCCATAGGCACCTGCAACGGGTTGAAAAATTTCCTCAATATTAGTGACAGTCGCATCAAGGCCAACAAGCATGGCTGAAATCACATGATCACGGCGGATCACAATGCGGTCCGTCTCAATCTGGGCTTCAAGGTGCCGGTTTCCAATCTGCCATGCAAGTTGGGTGAGATGTGCGCCATTGCGCCCGCGTATTTCCATAAGGGGTTCCGGCAAAGCCACAACCCTTATCATGCGCCCATCCTCAAGCACCAATCCATCACCATGCCGTAGCGCATGTGCGTGGCCGAGGTCGAGGAGAAATTCCAACCCACCATCACTCTTCATTGCCATGCGCCTGCGGTGCCGTGCGGTGTGGTCAAGGGTAACACTATCGACTGCCGCGTTCGAAACTGCTTCAACCCTGGTTGCGCGCAGCATTGTCAGAACAGGAAATAGCGCTGCGCCATCGGCAGCACGGTTGCGGGTTCACAGGTGAGCAATTCTCCGTCGGCGCGGACCTCGTAGGTTTCCGGATTTACCTCAATGCGCGGCATCTCGCCATTATGCACCATGGATGACTTCGAAATTGTGCTCCGCGTATTGAGAACGGCAACCAGGCTCTTGTCAACGCCTAGCTTTTTCTCCAATCCGCTGGCCAGCGAAGCGGCTGAGACAAAAGTTAGCGCCGACCGTGCCATGGATTTTCCAAAGCTTGCAAACATCGGCCGGTAATGCACGGGCTGTGGTGTGGGAATTGACGCATTGGGATCTCCCATCGGTGCGGCGGCAATTGAGCCGCCAAGCAAAACCAAATCCGGCTTCACCCCAAAGAACGCCGGTGACCACAACACCAGATCAGCCTTCTTTCCAGCTTCTATGGAGCCCACGTGGTGGGCAATGCCTTGAGCAATCGCCGGATTGACTGTGTATTTTGCAATATATCGCTTCACCCGGAAATTGTCATTGGCGCCCCTCTCACCCGCCAGCGCTCCGCGTTGCACCCGCATTTTATGCGCCGTCTGCCATGTACGGATAATCACCTCACCCACCCGCCCCATGGCCTGGCTGTCTGAAGACATCATGGAGAACACGCCAAGGTCATGCAGAATGTCTTCCGCCGCGATGGTCTCCTTGCGGATACGGCTTTCCGCAAAGGCAATATCTTCAGATATGCGCGGGTTTAAATGGTGGCACACCATCAGCATGTCGAGATGTTCGGCAACCGTATTCACCGTATAGGGCCGCGTTGGGTTGGTGGATGATGGCAATACATTGGGCAAGCTGGCGATGCGAATGATATCTGGCGCATGACCGCCGCCTGCCCCTTCGGTATGAAATGCATGAATGGTGCGACCCTTGAAGGCGGCAATCGTTGCTTCCACAAAGCCGGACTCGTTCAGCGTATCAGTATGTAACCCTACCTGCACGTCGTAATAATCGGCAACCGTGAGGCAACAATCAATGGTGGCCGGAGTAGTACCCCAGTCTTCATGAAGCTTTAGCCCGCAGGCTCCCGCCAGGATTTGTTCTTCAAGTGCGGCAGGCAACGCAGCATTGCCTTTTCCCATAAAACCAAGGTTCATCGGAAATGCATCCGCCGCCTCAATCATTCGCGCCAAATGCCAAGGACCGGGTGTACAGGTTGTCGCCTTGGTGCCCGTCGCTGGCCCGGTACCTCCACCAATCATGGTGGTAATGCCCGAGTTCAGTGCCTCCTCAATTTGCTGGGGTGCAATGAAATGAATATGTGCGTCAATGCCGCCGGCAGTGAGGATTTTTCCCTCGCCCGCAATTATCTCGGTACCTGGCCCAATAATTATGGTGACACCGGTTTGCGTATCAGGATTGCCCGCCTTGCCAATCGCCGCAATGCGCCCATCCTTCAAGCCCACGTCGGCTTTCACGATGCCCCAGTGGTCAATGATGAGAGCATTGGTGATGACGGTGTCTACGGCACCAGCCGCCCGTGTGACCTGGCTTTGCCCCATGCCGTCCCTGATAACCTTGCCGCCACCGAAGGTCACCTCTTCACCGTGAATCGTGAAATCCTGTTCCACTTCAACGAAAAGTTCGGTATCTGCCAGCCGGACCTTGTCACCAACCGTTGGACCAAACATGGCGGCATAACTGGCGCGGGGTTGTTTCGTGGCCATTAGACATTCCCCATCACTTTTTGCTGGAAACCATATACCTTGCGCGCACCGCCATATGGCACAAGCGTTACTTCACGTCGTTGCCCCGGCTCAAAGCGCACCGCTGTCCCCGATGGAATATCAAGCCGCTGTCCCCTTGCCTTCAGGCGCTCAAACTCCAGCGCCACATTGGTTTCAAAAAAATGATAATGCGAGCCTACCTGAATGGGACGGTCACCCGTATTGGCAACTTCAATGGTCACCCGGGGTGCTCCTGCATTGATTTCAATATCACCAGACGCTGGAATTATCTCACCGGGGATCATCTTGGCCTCTTCTCAGCGCACTGGGTTATGAACGGTAACAAGCTTGGTGCCGTCAGGGAATGTCGCTTCAACTTGAATGTCATGGATCATTTCGGCCACACCTTCCATCACCTGGGCGCGGGTAACCACATGGGCTCCTGCCGCCATCAAATCCGCAACACTTCGCCCGTCGCGCGCACCTTCCACAACAAAATCGGTAATCAGCGCAATCGCCTCCGGATAATTGAGTACTACGCCGCGCTCAAGCCTGCGCCGTGCAACCATGGCCGCCGTGGCAATGAGCAGTTTGTCCTTCTCTCTTGGCGTCAGGTGCATATCTTTTCCTCAAAGAGTCCAAACTTTAGGCAATTCCACGGGTGCCGCAAGCAATCTTAGGGCCGGAATCAGCGATTTTCGCAAACCAAAGCCATCTGGTGCGGTGAGCCTTGCAATGAGCTTGCCATCCCAGGCGCTGACACCTCCCCGGCTTCCAATTATTTCGCGCAATGGGCCCACAAGTTTTTCAGCCTCGGAATTCACCAAAATGATCGTCCCAATCGCCCCTGCTCCGCCTATTGCTGCAGCACCCACCACGCGCAGCGCATCAAGGTACACGTCGTCCGCAAAAACCAACCGCCCGCCACGGCGAATGCGCCAATGATCACGAAATGAAAAATCCGTAAGTCTTTCCCCCATGGCTTGGCGGCCAAGAACCATGCTCTCGACAGCCAGTAGGGATGCTTGGCCATCAAGCTCGGCAACAAATGACCGCCTGAGCCTTGCACCATCAAACAATATGGCTTCTTGCGGCAACCACACAACCCTCGCCAGACCGTCAACCTTAAGCCTGGTTGCAACCTTGGTCTCACTGCCCAGTGAACGATAAATTTTTTCTGCCGCCTGCGTGGTGACACAAATATCACCTGCAGTCTCAATATCAACATCAATCCTGTCGCCCCCCGCCAGCCCACCGGACGTGTTGATCAATATTGCCTCAAGTGGCATGGTAGCCACCCGCGCCGGCATGCGCAGTTTCGCACAGCCTTCTTCGCGCATGCGTGTGAGCCTGCCATGCGCGCCAACCGCGAGCTGGATGGTTCCGGAACTTCGCTGAAGATCAGTATCTAAAACCTGCACCAGGCTCACCCGCTCAATCCACCCAACCCATGAGTTCTTGGCCAACAATCGCTTCCAGCATGTCAATCGAAGGCTGGCTGTCGTTGAGGCACGGCACGGCAGAAAACTTCGCGCCACCTGAATGCTTGAAGGTTTCGTCAAGTCCAATCGCAACTTCTTCCAGTGTCTCAACACAATCTGCCGAAAAACCCGGCATTATCATGACAAGGTTTTTAACCCCCTTGGCTGGCAACCCTTCGACCGTTTCCAAGGCGTAGGGCTGCAGCCATTCAGCCCGGCCAAAGCGTGACTGGAAAACCACCTGCAACTCGTCGGAAGCCAACTGCATTTTTTCGCGCAGCAGCCGCGCAGTCTTCAGGCACTGGCAATGATAGGGATCGCCCTTGGTCAAATATTCGCGCGGCAGGCCGTGGAATGACGCCAGGATCAAATCTGGCTTCCACGCCAACGTGCTCAAATGCTGTTTCAGGCTCTTGGCCAAGGCAGCGATATGTGCAGGGTGGTCATAATAGGCTGGCACACTGCGAATTGCCGGTTGCCACCGCATGGTCTGGAGGGCGTCAAAGCATTTGTCCAGGGCTGTTGCTGTTGTTGCAGCGCTATATTGCGGATAGAGCGGAAACAGTAAAATCCTGTCACAGCCCTGCTCCTTGAGCCCAGCAATCCGCTCACCTGCGGCCGGTCGGCCATAGCGCATCCCCCAATCAACAACAATATCCGGGTTGCCCTTCAAGGCGTTGGCAAGCTTCTCGCTTTGCCCCCGCGTAATGGTCTTTAGCGGTGATTCATCGCGCTCCTTGTTCCAAATCTTGGCATAGGCCTTGCCACTTTTCGACGGGCGGAAACTGAGTATGAGCCCGTTCAATATCAGCCACCAAAGCAGGCGATTGGCCTCAATGACGCGGCCATCCGATAGAAATTCTTTCAAATAGCGCCGCATCGGCCAATAGGATGTGCCCTCCGGCGTACCCAAATTCATGAGTAAAATGCCGATTTTCCGACGTTTGACCGGTGGATGATCAGGTGGAAGTGAAGGAACTGGAACCACACTTGTCATCGGCCAGATACCATCATTTCGCATATCGTTAATAATTCACAAACCCTGATTGCATATAGTATTTTTGAGGTATTTTGGGGCATAAGGCATAATGAATAGTTCGGCACCGGACAAAAGTCCATTCCTGTCCCAGCTGTATGAAGATGGTCAGCGGGCCACCGATCTCGTTTTTTCCGATCTCGACCAAATCTCCACCGCAACAAACATCGAGCCCGGGCAGTTTCGCGCCTCCCAAATTTCATCACTTTATGTCACACTGCCGTTGTTTGCGCTGTCACACATTATTGTCGCCGCAACGATTAATTCAATAGCCACGCATCGGTTACAATCTCAGTCGACGAGCTGGTGGTTTTTATTTTCATTCCTGCCAGTCGTAGTCGTATTTTTTCTTTGGATCCGCCACGACAAACACCCGTCATTGACGGCAGGCACTACTGAACTTCATTGGATTGAACTGCTGGCAGTACTCTTCGGCATTGTATGGGCCGCCTGCCCGGCATTGTTTTTTCCGCCAGCTGACCCAAGCTTCCGAACGCTTCTGGCGGGCAGCACGATTGCCACAACGGCTATTGGCACATTCGCCCTTTCACGTGTTCCATCGGCTGCAATTCTGTTTTGTTTCATCGTCACTATGGCCTTGGCGCTGTCAGCAGTCTGGCTCGATGAAACAATTGGCTTCACGTTCATGTTCATGACCATCGCCGCAGGTGCGATTCTTGCCTGCATGGTTCTCAACATTCATCGCGAACAACTGAAAAAAGCCGTCGCTGCCCAGGAAATGATGCAGGACAAGGAAATCATCAGCCTTTTGCTCAATGATTTCGAAAAAGGAACAAGTGATTGGCTGTGGGAATGTGATGCAGATGGAAAACTCAGCTATGTTTCCCCCAGGTTATGCGAAACCATCGGCAAATCGGCTGCTGAACTCAGGAACTTGACGCTTTCGCAGGCCGTGAATGCCGACCCGTCGCATGGCGATTGGACGGCACTTGCCGCGACCATGGCAGCGCACCTGCCAATAGTGGCCTGCAAGCTTAAATTCACCGTGGCCGAACAAGTCAAATATTGGCAAATTAGCGCCCGCCCCCTGTTTGGAAGCACTGATGTTTTCAAGGGTTATCGTGGCGTCGGTCGCGACATTACCGCCGAGTGGGAAACTGATCACAATCTCATTGCCGCAAAGGAAGTCGCCGAAGCGGCAAGTGCAGCCAAATCCCGCTTCCTTGCCGTCATGAGCCATGAACTTCGCACCCCGCTCAATTCAATCGTCGGGTTTTCCGAAATCCTCTCCAAGCGGAACGAGGAAGCTCTCGATGGTGACGCTAGATTGGATTACGCCCGCACCATTCTTGAAAGCAGCAGGCATTTGCAGGTTCTGATCAATGACATTCTCGACGCAACCCGTATCGAAAATGGTTCAATTGCCCTTGTCGATCAGGGAATTGATCCGGCGGAACTGGTTGAAATCGTCGTGAAAATGTGCCGCGAACAGGCAGAAAGTGCCGACGTGACACTCATTGCAAGGTTGGTCGATGGCATTGAATTGCGCGCCGATGTCACCCGCACCAGGCAGGTCATTCTCAATCTTTTGACCAATGCCATCAAGTTTTCGCCGCCCGGCGGAATTGTCAATTTGGAACTTGTGCGCACCCGCGAAAACCACTTGGCGCTGCTCATTCGTGACGGTGGCATAGGAATTCGGCCACAAGACCTTGCCCGTATTTTTGAACCCTTTGTACAGGCTGAGGATGGCATGTCGCGGCGCTTTGGTGGCATTGGCCTCGGCCTTTCGATAGCGCGCAAAATTGCCCGCCTGCATGGCGGTGATGTCACCATTGAAAGCCACTATGGCACCGGAACGACTGCCCGCCTTGAAATGCCGGCCTCGCGCGTGACATGGCCGGCCGGCAGTGCGAAACCTTCCGCAAGTGTTGCAGCCTGAGGAAATTCGCGTCATCATGGCACAATGCAACGGACCCTTCGCACGCCAACCTTCATGGGTGCCACCAGTACCCGAAACCCGAATGGTTTCAACGCCGTGGTGTTTGGCGCCCCCCATGGCACGCCCTACCCCGGCACTGACAACCGCGTGCATGCAACCGCCCCAAATGCCTTTCGCGCAGCCCTTGCGGGCGATGGCGAATGGCTGGACCACTGGGACTATGATTTCGGCGGCCCGCTTCTGGGCAATGGCAAATGCCGCCTCGCCGATCTCGGCAATCTGCCAACCAAAACCAACGACGCCAAAGGCAACCGCAAGCTCATTGAAACCCAAACGCGCAATATCCTTGAAGCAGGTGCAGTACCCCTGATGTTTGGCGGCGATGATTCAACCCCCATTCCCTTCATCGCCGGATTTTCCGGAAGCCGGCCACTCACCATTCTGCAAATTGATGCCCACATCGATTGGCGTGAGGAGCGTTATGGCGAAAGATTTGGATTTTCCAGCACCATGCGAAGAGCCTCAGAGCAAACCCACGTCTGGCGCATTGTACAAGCCGGTGCACGTGGGCTTGGCAGCGCCCGTCAGGAAGAGATGAGCATTGCCAATCAATGGGGTGCCCATATTTTCACCTCGCGCCACATTCACCATCACGGATTGAAAGATGTTCTCGAAAACATCCCCGAGGATTCCGACTGCCTCATCACGTTGGACTGTGACGCGCTGGATACCTCCGAAATGCCGGCTGTAGCCCACCCCTCCCCCGGTGGTCTCACTTACATGCAAGTCATCGATCTCATTGCAGGTGTGGCCGCCAAGGCCCGCATCGCAGGTTTCACCATGGTGGAGTTTGTAGCCAATCGCGACCGCAATGGGACTTTTGCCTATACCGCCGGAAGAATTGCCGCCAACGTCATAGGACATATTGCACGGCAGATTTGACATCATGGCAATTTTCGTTATGTCTAGGCGCAGGGGAAAGCGATCTCCTCTCAAGGTGCCAGGCTGAAGAATCGTGTTCATCACACAATATTGAGAGCACAATCATGGCCGCACCAAATTCAATCAAGTCTGATAAGCTGTTACGCCTCGTTGGCACTGCCCACGCACCCGTCATCATCGATGTTCGCACCGAAGAAGATTTCGATGCCGATCCCCGCCTCATTCCAGCAAGCCTTAAACGTAGCCACCAGACAGTTTCGGAGTGGGGCAAGGAATATGCCGGCAAGTCCGTGGTCGTTGTTTGCCACCACGGTGCCAAGCTAAGCGAAGGAGCTGCCGCTTGGCTGCGCCAACTTGGTGGCGATGCCATTGCTCTGGAGGGTGGCTTTGTGGCGTGGGAGGAAACCAAACTCCCCCTCGTGCCCGCAGCCAAAATTCCGCCGCGCGATTCAGCTGGCCGCACCATCTGGGTAACCCGCAGCCGCCCGAAGATTGACCGCATTGCCTGCCCATGGCTCATCCGCCGTTTCATTGACCCCTCGGCCGTCTTTCTGTTTGTCGCTCCCCAGGAAGTACTGGCCGTTGCCGACCGCTTCAATGCCACGGCCTTCGACATCGAAAACACTTACTGGAGCCACCGCGGCGATCTCTGCACGTTTGACGTAATGATTGAAGAGTTCGGGCTGGGCTCAGATCCATTGCTAAGGCTCGCAGCGATTGTTCGCGCCGCAGATACCGCACGGCTTGACCGCGCACCAGAAGCCGCAGGCCTTCTCGCGGCTTCGCTTGGGCTGTCACGCATGTATTCCGATGATCTTGAGCAGCTGGGCGCTGGCATGCTGCTCTATGATGCCTTCTATCGCTGGTGCCGCGATGCCACCGAAGAGACCCACAATTGGCCATCCAACAAGCAGCGCCCATGAACCCCACATTCGCAGAAGCGACAAAAACCTGGGCCCGCATCGGCTGCCTGTCCTTTGGTGGCCCGGCCGGACAGATCGCCCTCATGCACCGCGAAATTGTGGACGCGAGAAAATGGCTCACCGAACAGCAATTTCTGAACGCGTTGAATTTCTGCATGCTGTTGCCCGGTCCTGAAGCCATGCAGCTTGCAACATACGCAGGCTGGCGCTTGCACGGTGTAAAAGGCGGCCTCGTTGCCGGCCTGCTGTTTGTGCTTCCCGGCGCATGCGTGGTTCTCGCCCTCTCCATGCTCTACGGCAATTATGGAAACCTGCCATGGATCAGCGCCATATTTTTCGGTGTGAAAGCGGCAGTCCTGGCCATCGTCATCGAAGCCCTCATGCGCGTGGCAAAACGCGCCCTCAAAGGCAATGCGGATTGGCTCATCGCAGGTGCAGCCTTCCTCGCCCTCTATTGCTTTGCCGTTCCCTTTCCCTTTGTCATCATCGCGGCAGGTCTTGTGGGCTTCCTCCGCAGCAACACGGCAAACACCCAAGCGCCATCGATGCGGCCAAGCTTTACCCAATTGTTTTCGACGGTGGCAATATGGGCTGCCATCTGGCTCATCCCCCTTGCCCTGCTGGCGTTGCTCCTCGGCCCCAATCACGTACTCACCACCATTGGCGTTTTCTTTTCCCAACTTGCCGTGGTCACCTTCGGCGGCGCCTACGCCGTTCTCAGCTATATGGCGCAAGCCGCGGTTGAAAATCATGGCTGGCTCAAGGCACCTGAGATGATTGATGGTCTTGGCCTTGCTGAAACCACACCTGGCCCCCTGATCCTCGTGACCGAATTTGTGGGCTACCTTGCAGCATCACGCCAAATGGGCAGCATCTGGGGTGGTCTTGCAGGTGCTGTTGTCACGCTGTGGATGACCTTCGCCCCCTGCTTCCTGTGGATTTTTGCCGGTGCCCCTTACATTGAACACATCGGCAAGCTGCCCCGCCTGTCTGGTGCATTGGCGGCCATCACCGCCGCCGTGGTGGGGGTTATTCTCAATCTCTCGGTTTGGTTCGGTCTGCATGTCCTCTTTGGCAAGGTTGAGCGCGTGAACGGACTGTTCAAACCTTGGCTGCCTAATTGGAGCAGCCTTGACCTTGCGGCCCTCATCATCAGCGCTATCGCCGCCCTAGCCCTGCTTCGCCTGCATCTGGGCATTCCAAAAACGCTAGCACTTTGCGCCCTGGTCGGAGTAATCTGGAAACTTGTGTTGCAAGGACTATGATAAATGACAACCGTCCAGCCCTTCGTTGGCCTTCCCGCCGATACCTATGAGAGTCATGGATTTCTGTTCCATTCCCTCGGCGATAAGTATGTGCGCGCCGTAGCTGAAGTATCAAGATGCACCCCCCTCATGATCCCTTCCGTCATCGACGCGGTGCATCTGGACGAGCTGCTAAATCCCTTCGATGGTATCCTCATGACCGGTGCCGTGTCCAACGTGCATCCCCCCCATTATGGCGAAGAGCCCACTGCTGATCATGAACCCTACGACCACGCCCGCGACGCCATGACCCTGAAGCTCATCCGCGCCGTCATTGATCGTGGCATTCCGCTGTTTTGCATTTGCCGTGGCTATCAGGAATTGAACGTGGTCTTGGGCGGCAGCCTGGAAACCGAATTGCAAAATGGTAAGGACAGGCTCGACCACCGCGCACCCAAATCGGAAGATACCGACGTGCGCTACGGCCCCAGGCATTCAATCACCATCACCAGGGGTGGCATGCTGGAACGCATCATCGGCAAGTCCGAAACCATGGTGAACTCCATCCACCGCCAGGGTGTGAAAAAATTGGCGGCTGGCCTCAATGCCGAAGCCATGGCTCCCGATGGCATCATCGAAGCGGTATCCGTCAAAGGCGCCAAGGCCTTTGCCTTCGGCACCCAGTGGCACCCCGAATACAAGGCCATCAACAATCCGGATTCGGTCAAACTCTTCGAAGCCTTCGGCGACGCCGTGCGTGCC
>JANMPF010000261.1:0-3369 GCA_031369725.1 Rhodobiaceae bacterium
GCCACGGTCACCAACAATAGTATCTGGCTTTTTAGTCTCGACGCCCATCTCCAAATAAAGATCGCAAAGGCTCGAAATGTTCATTTCTTTACGCTTCTGGGACCGTGCTTCCGCCGGGTCCATTCCTAACTCGCTTGCCGAAAGCACCTTCCGAGCTTCGGTTCTCCCTTGATCAGGTGTTAGCTTGCCATAACGGCCAATAGTTAGGAAACGCTTAGGCGCGTTTCTCCCACCGCCGGGACGGTACCGAACAATAAATGTCTTGGTTCCCGAGGGTTCAACACGAAGTCCAAACCCCGCGAGGTCGTCATCCCAATAGATCATGCGCGTGCCATTGGCTCCAAGCAGGTCGATGTTCCTCTTAGTCAATCGAACACGTCTTTCGTCGTCGGACACTGAACCCTCCACACTGTGCGGTGACCACGCGGTGACCACGCGGTGACCACATTGAATGGTATTTACAGGAATGCCCTGATATAGCAGAATAACAATTTATGTGCAATTCCAATTACTTATGACACTGTAGGAAAGTCTGGGAATGCTGTGGAAACTCTATCCCTCACCTTGCCAAGGTCGGGGTCGAGGGTTCGAATCCCTTCGCCCGCTCCAATTTTCAAATATTTGCCATCAAATCGATGAGTTCACCGAAACTTGCAATTTGTTTGAAGCGGGGATGCTCGAGAGGTGCTTGCGCATGCTCATGTTCCCACGTCAAATCATGGGGAATGAAAACGCCCCAGCAACCTACCGCGATGGCTGGAATAATATCAGACTTGAGGGAATTGCCCACCATCATGGCCTGGGCTGGCCCGGTGCCATGGCGGTCAAAAATGCGCTGGTAAGTGTGCTCGCCCTTATCACTTACAATTTCAATGGCATGGAAAAGCTCTCCCAACCCCGATTGGGCCAATTTTCGCTCCTGATCAAACAAATCGCCCTTGGTTATGAGAACAAGACGGTGGCTTTTGCTCAATTCCTCAAGGGTTTGCCGAACCCGCGGCAAGGGCAGAACGGGATGGGCCAGCATTTCGCGACCAGCTGCCAGTATTTCCTGAATGATGCGGGCTGGTACTTTGCCACCCGTTATTTCAATTGCCGTCTCGATCATTGACAGCACGAAGCCTTTAATTCCGAAGCCATAGAACTGCAGGTTATGGCTTTCGGCGGCCAATAATTTGCGGTCGAGATCAGCGGGTTCAGCGTAGTTGGCCAGCATTTTGGCAAAATGGGCTTGGGTGAGCTTGAAGAAGTGTTCGCTTTGCCAAAGCGTGTCATCGGCATCAATGCCAATTGTGGAGACCTTCGACACAAAACACCTGTTTGCATTATTGAATTGCATTTGGTCTACACCAAAACAGCTGAAAACTGACACTACAGTTTGCTTGACGTAACCATTAAAAACTACTTAAACAGTTACATGACGCAAAAACATGATCATCGCCTGCCAAACCGGGCAGGCAGTTTGCACTTGCTTGGCGGAAATCTTGCTTTGGATTTTGCCAATACGGAATCAGGCCGCAATGGCTCCCAGCATCTCAATCATATTCAATCGGCAGCCGACGTCATAATCTGGGCGCGGCACGCGGCGGTAATCGATGACGTCACAGCGGCAGCGGCCCAATCTGCATTGAAGGAAAACCTGACGGGACTGTTTGCCGAAGGGCTGGCGTTGCGCCAGACCATTTACGAGATCAATGCAACGCTGGCTGCAGGCCGAACCCCAGCACCGAAATCCATGCAGGCCCTGGCCCACACGCATGGCAAGACACTGCAATCGGCAGTCCTGGTTGCGAAAGACGGAAAGTATTCTTGGGCGTGGCGGCCAAACGACGAATTGGCCGACGCCATACTGGGGCCAATAGCCCAAGCAGCACTTGTCCTGTTGATGCAACAGGATCATGCGCGCATCAAGCAATGCCACGGCAATCATTGTGGGTGGCTGTTTTACGATTCGAGCAAGAACAACAGCAGGCGATGGTGTGACATGAGCGTGTGTGGCAACCGTTCCAAGATCAGAGCTTTGCGCAAACGCCGGGAATCCCCTGTCCCTCAAAATCCCACGCAGGGGCAACTCCCATGAAAAGGTCGTGGCTGCTTGCATTTATGGCGCTTGTAATTGTCTTGGCAATCGCGGCCACAGCGCTCGTCTTGA
Organism: Rhodobiaceae bacterium; assembly: GCA_031369725.1. GTDB lineage: Bacteria > Pseudomonadota > Alphaproteobacteria > Rhizobiales > Aestuariivirgaceae > Aestuariivirga. Next base: position 2,153 of record JANMPF010000261.1, read on the forward strand.
AATCCTCCTCGCGTCTTGAAAGTCAGTCTTGGCCAATTGAAAGCAATTATCAGGGCAAAACAATCGTAACGGGACAGCGGGACGAAACACGAATCCCCGGCATCAAACGGGCCCTTGTCGATGCGCTCAAGAAAGTATCAGGTGATCCTGCAATTACTCCGGAGGAGGTTCGTGCTGCCATTGGCAACGACGTGCAGGCTTATGTGAAAAGCTATAGCGAGCAAGACCGCATGGCCGATATTCCCATTCATGATGAACAGGGAACGCGTGACCGTCCATTTGATCTCACGGTTGATTTTCATCCTGAAAAAATTGACAGCCTGTTAAAGACTTTGGGACGCCAGGCCTGGCAGGATGCAAGGCCCCAAACGCTGGTCCTTTTGGTTGTGCATTTCGATTCAAACTCTTATGTTTTAACCAGTGATGAAGACCAGGGAATTGACCAACGCGATGCTCTCGTTGCCACGGCATGGCAGGCGGGGCTTCCCATTGCGTTGCCGATGGCTGGGAGTGTCGGGAAAGCCGGACTTACACCTGACAGCCTGTTTCCCACCACTGCCGAGAGCGTGGAAAATCTACGATTGCGTCTTGGTGTTGACCACCTCATGGCGGGCAGCATTGTGTGGAAAAGCGGCATGCAGGGCTGGAAGGCCGAGTGGAATTTTGATGTCGAGGGACAAAATCACCATTGGCAAATTCAGGATGTCAACTTTGACGATGCATTTCGCAGTGCCATGCGGGGTGGCACACAAATTCTCTCAGGCCATGGTGAGCCAAGGGATGGTCTGTCGTGAATGAGGCAGCAGCACATGAGTTTGGATACTGGCTGCAACAGCTTCTCAATGCGATCACGCTGGCGAGCTTCTACACGCCGTTGGCCGTGGCGTATGCACTGGTACAAGGCATTACCAACAAAATCTTCCTGTCGTTCGGAGATTTTGCAATGTATGCCGCGTTTGCAGCCATTTATGCTGCCTTGGCGGGTCAGGTGGCGGGCTATGAGACGACTTTCGTGCTGCTGGGCTGCATTATCACTGCGGTTGCCTGTTCTTCCGCCTTGGGGAAGTTTGCCGCTGCCCAAGTTGTTGCGCCGCTCATCTCCAAGCCATCGCAAGCCTTCATGATCGCTTCGGTGGGTATTTCCATTGTGCTGCAGGAAACCATGCGCATACAGTCGGGCAATCGGGACCTGTGGCTACCGGTTTTTTTTGATGGCG
>JANMPF010000581.1:0-3504 GCA_031369725.1 Rhodobiaceae bacterium
GTTGCCTCATCGAGAAGCGAGGCGTTGGCCAGCCCGAGGCCGGTAAGATCAACAACGACCTGTTGAAAGTTGAGCAAGGCCTCAAGACGGCCCTGGCTTACTTCGGCCTGGTAGGGTGTGTAGGCCGTGTACCAGCCAGGATTTTCGAGTACGTTGCGCAAGATTACTTTCGGCGTGACCGTTCCGTAATAACCCATGCCGATCATGGAGACGAAGACCTCGTTGCGATCCGCCATTTTACGCAAATAGGAAAGTGCGGTGCGCTCGGCTTTGGCTTTGGGAAGTGCAAGTGGTTTTGCCATACGGATTTTTTCGGGCACCACCTTGTCGATAAAATCTTCCAATGACTTCGCACCAACCTCGCGCAGCATGTCTGATGTTTCAGCATCGCTGGGACCAATGTGGCGGCGGATGAAATTGGGACCAGGTTCAAGTTCGGCAAGGGTTTGGCGCGTCATCAACGGGGTTTCCTCAAAGTGTGGCGACGAATTTGTCGTAGGCGGTTTTATCCATAAGATCAGCGAGTTCGGCGGGATTGCTGAGTTTTAGCTTCATGAACCAACCGTCGCCCTCAGCACCCCGGTTGACGAGCGAGGGGTCGCCTTCGAGTTCCTTGTTCACTTCGATCACTTCACCCGTGAGGGGTGCATAGACTTCGCTGGCGGCTTTGACACTTTCGACCACGGCAGCATCGCCGCCCTTCACAACTTTTCGGCCGATGACTGGCAATTCAACAAATACAACATCACCTAATTGTTCCTGCGCGTGGTTGGTAATGCCAATGGTGGCAATGTCACCAGCAACACTTACCCATTCGTGATCTTGCGAAAATTTAACGGACATGGCCTGGTCTCCTCAGCGTTGGTAATTATGGGGAATGAAAGGAAGCGTTACGACTTGTGCGGGGTTGGGGTTTCCCCGCACGATGAGCTGGACGGCGGTGCCAGACTTGGCGAATGCGGATTCAACATAACCCATGGCCACGGGAGCGTTAACAGTGGGACCGAAGCCACCGGATGTGATGGTGCCAATGGGTTTTCCCGTCATATCGGTGATGACCGTTCCTTCGCGGGCGGGGGCGCGGCCTTCAGGCTTGATGCCAACGCGTTTGCGAGTTGGACCATTGGCAATTTCCTTCAACACACGGGTCTCGCCGGTGAAGCCGCCTTCACTGCGGCGGCGCTTGTGGATTGACCAGAGAAGATCAGCTTCGACGGGGCTTGTCGATTCATCAATGTCATGACCGTAGAGACAAAGACCTGCCTCAAGGCGCAAGGAATCTCTCGCACCCAGGCCTATTGGTTTTACGTCGGGGTCAGCCAGAAGCAGATTCCAAAGCTTGACGGCGTCCTCATTGGCAACTGAAATTTCAAATCCATCTTCTCCGGTATAGCCGGAGTGAGAGACATGAGCCGTGATGCCTTGCAAGGAAAGCCTGGCGGAATGCATGAACTTGATATTGCGGGTTGCGGGATCAAGTTTTGACAACACATCAGCAGCGCGCGGCCCCTGCAAGGCCATGAGCGATAAATGATCCCAGCGCTTCAGTTCAATGCCAGGCGCCAAGTGTTTTGCAAAATGGGCATAGTCCTCGTTCTTGCGGCCGGCATTCACGACGACATAAAGCGAGCCTTCCATGCCCTCCCAGGCCGAACGCGTGATCATCAGGTCGTCGAGAATGCCACCGTCGGCGGCAAGCAGCTGCGAGTAGCGCTGCTGGCCGGGCTGCAGGCCCAGAACATCGGCCGGAACAAGCGTTTCCATAAATCTTGCAGTGGCCGCAAAATCGGATCCTGCAATGGCACATTGGCCCATATGGGACACATCGAACAGGCCTGCATGGCTTCGTGTCCAGTTATGTTCGGCGAGAATGCCGGTGGGATATTGCACGGGCATTTCATAGCCCGCAAAGGGCACCAGCTTGGCACCAAGGCCCACATGCTGGTCATATAAAGCTGTGCGGTGAAGGATTTCTTTCAAAACAGGCTCCTGACAATGGTCGGCATGCCCTGTGCCGGATTGCACGTGGCCTGCCCCCTCTGTCAGAGAACCTGAGAGTTTTCATCCAAACCGTCACTCCGACACGGCCAGACTTGCTCCTACGGTGAGACGGGCAAATGCCGTCTGCTCTCCAGAGTTCAAAACGCGGCGGTCCTTTTGCCTGAGAGTTTCCGGGGCGGTTGCTCCTTCGGCGCTGGGGCTGTCCCCAATCTCTCCCGCTTGGCGTTTAAGCGAACAGTCGTGAAGCTAGAGCGACATGGGGCAAAAGGCAAGGGCGACGCTTAGATTGTTGACAAGTGGGCGAAGCGCTCGCATGTAAGCGTCATGTCGAAACCTTCGCTGACAGTTCTTCTTGCGGCACCGCGTGGATTTTGCGCTGGCGTGGTGCGGGCCATTGATATTGTCGAGCGGGCGCTGGCGCTTTACGGGGCACCTGTCTATGTGCGGCACGAGATTGTGCACAACACGTTCGTGGTTGATGACCTCAAGGCCAAGGGTGCCATATTTGTGGATGAGCTGGATGAAATTCCGGCGGGCGACCGGCCGGTTGTGTTTTCAGCACATGGAGTTCCCAAGGCGGTCCCCGCCGCTGCAGCCCGGCGCCATCTGTTTCAGATTGATGCCACCTGCCCGCTGGTGACCAAGGTTCACATGGAGGCGCAACGCCATCATGCGGAAGGGCTCGAGATCATCCTGATAGGCCACAGATTTCACCCCGAGGTGATTGGCACCATGGGGCAACTGCCGGAAGGCGCAATTACGCTGATTGAAACTGTTGCCGATGTTGACAAGCTGGTTGTGCTTGATGTGGGCAAACTGGCCTATGTCACGCAAACAACGCTATCGATTGATGATACACGCGATATCATTACAGCGCTGCAAAAGCGTTTTCCTGACATCCGCGGACCGTTGCGCGAAGATATCTGTTATGCCACGACCAACCGCCAGGAGGCGGTGAAAGCCATTGCGGAACGCATTGATTTGCTGGTGGTTGTTGGCGCACCCAACTCATCGAATTCAAAACGGCTGGTAGAGGTGGGGGAGAAGAATGGCTGCCGCCGCGCCTTGCTCGTCCAGCGGGCTGCAGATTTGGATTGGACGCAGCTTGGCGGACTTTGCACCATAGGTGTTTCAGCAGGTGCATCAGCGCCGGAAATTCTGGTGAATGAAATCATTGATGCTTTTCGCCTGCATTATGATGTCGTCGTTGAAAACGTTGTGCTGCGTGAAGAAAATGTGTCTTTCAAATTGCCGCGGGAACTCCGCGATGTCGCGATGACATGAAGGAAAACGTGGTTGTCATTCACACTGATGGTGCCTGTTCAGGCAATCCAGGTCCCGGCGGCTGGGGTGCCATTCTCGACTATAATGGCCGGCGCAAAGAACTTTCCGGCGGCGAGGCGAAAACCACCAACAACCGCATGGAACTTATGGCAGCGATTGCCGCTTTGGAAAGCCTGAAGCGGACATGCAAGGCGGAAATGCATGTGGATTCGTCCTATG
>JANMPF010000590.1:0-2958 GCA_031369725.1 Rhodobiaceae bacterium
GAACATGGTCGACATCAAGTTCAAGGTCTTGTGGAAGATCAATGACGCAAAGAAATACCTGTTCAATGTGCAAGATCCGCAGGAACAGTTTGTGCAGGCGGTTGCCGAAAGTGCCATGCGTGAAATCGTCGGCCGCACACCAGCAACTGAAGCGCTTACCACCGGTCGCCTGGCCATTCAGGACCAGGTCGTGGCAATCACGCAAAGAACCCTCGATGCCTATGATGCGGGTGTTTTGATTACCGGACTTGCCCTTGAAAATGTAGATCCACCGCCTTCGGTGCTTGACGCATTTGAAGAGGTGCAGCGGGCCAAGCAGAACCAGGTAAACCTGATCAACCAGGCAGAGCAATATTCAAACCAGACATTGCGCGAGGCCGATGGCCAATCAGCCAAGATCATTGAAGACGCCAAGGGTTACAAAGCCCGGGTGGTGAACGAGTCACTGGGTGAATCGCAGCGCTTCCTGAAAGTGCTGGAGCAATACAACAAGGCCAAGGATGTTACCCGCGAGCGCATCTATCTCGAAACCATGGAAAATGTTTTGTCGCACACCAACAAGGTCATCCTTGAAGGCGGGCAGGGTGGCAACAGTGTTGTTCCATACCTGCCGCTGCCGGGGCTTGATGCATCGAAAAAAGACCAGGGAGTTCCACAATGAACCCGCTTAGAACCCTCGGACTGGTTTTGCTTGCCGTGGTGCTGGTTGGCATTTGGTCATCGGTGTTCACTGTTGACGAGCGGCAGAAGGCGCTGGTGCTGCGGTTTGGCGAGGTGAACCGGATCGTTGAAGAGCCGGGGCTGTATTTCAAAGTGCCGTTTGCCGATGAGGTGGTCGATATTGAAGACCGCATTTTCCTGTGGAGCAGCGACAACAAGGCGGTACAGGTTTCCGACAAGCAGCGTTACCTGGTGGACACCATGACGGTGGCGCGCATCATGAGCGCACAGAAATTTCGTGAAACCGTGGGTGCCGATTTGGGCAGGGCGCGGGCGCGTATCGAAACACGGCTGGATGCGGCATTGCGCCAGACCTACGGCAAGCGCACCTTTGACAAGGCGCTGTCCAAAGACCGTGACGTGATGATGCAGGAAATCCGCGACCAGGTTAAGGCTGAGGCGCTGACATTGGGCATTGATATTGTTGATGTGCGCATCAGGCGAACCGATCTGATGGCGGAAGTTCTGGAAGCCACCTATGAGCGCATGAAATCCGAGCGATTGGCGGAAGCAAAGAATTTGCAAGGTATCGGCCAGGCCCAGAATATCCAGATCAAGGCACAGGCCGATCGCAAGGCAATTGTACTTGTGTCAGAAGCGGGTCGCCAGTCGGAAATCATTCGCGGCGAAGGCGATGCTGAACGCAACAAGAACTTTGCCGAGGCGTTCTCCAAAGACCCGGAATTCTTTGCTTTCTATCGTTCGATGCAGGCCTATTCCAAGAGCCTGACTACGCCTGGAACCAGTTTTGTGCTGAAGCCCACCTCGGATTTCTTCAAGTATTTCGGCATGAACAAAGAAGGTGATGCGGTGCCTGTGCCACCGGCTCAATGATCCACGCGTTGATTGTGGCCCTTGGTCTCGTATTCGTGATCGAGGGCCTTCTTTATGCCTTGGTTCCCGGGCATTTGAAAACTATGATGCGGGCCATGGAAAATGTGCCGGAGGAAACATTGCGCACCGGCGGTTTGGTTGCAATTGGATTTGGTGTTTTCGTGGTTTGGCTCATGCGCGCCATATTTAGCGTGTGATATTCAGGAGATAATTGTGATGATGCGGAATCTTTTGGGCAGCGTTGCCGTGAGCGGTCTGGTTTTTGGGTTTGTCGCTGGCCCCATTTTATCGCTTCCGGCACAGGCAGAAGTTCAGCAACAATTGCCGTCGGTTGCCGATTTGGCCGAGCGCCTGCTGCCCTCGGTTGTTGAAATTTCGGTACAGACGAAAGCTGAAGGCAGTGACGCGGGACCTATTCCCCAATTGCCGGAAATTCCGGACAATTCGCCGTTCAAGGATTTCTTTGACGACTTCCTGAAAAAGCACCGCCAGCAAGGGCAGGGAACCGACCAGCCTGACCGAACGGTGACCTCCATGGGGTCAGGCTTTGTGGTGGATGCAGCAGGCCTGATCGTTACCAACAATCACGTGGTGGAGGGGGCCTCCACCATTGAGGAGCATTTCCAGGACTCGACCATCCTCAAGGCGGAATTGGTGGGCCGCGATCCGAAAACCGATATTGCCGTCATTCGGGTGAAGCCCGACAAGGCGCTGCCGGTTGTTGGCTTTGGTGACAGTGACCATTTGCGCATTGGCGAATGGGTGATGGCAATCGGCAATCCGTTCGGATTGGGGGGCTCGGTTTCGCTTGGCATCGTGTCGGCGCGCAACCGCGATATCAATGCCGGCCCCTATGATGATTTCATCCAGACGGATGCTGCCATCAACAAGGGCAATTCCGGCGGCCCCCTGTTCAATATGAATGGTGAAGTGATCGGCATTAACACGGCGATTTTCTCGCCATCGGGCGGTTCGGTTGGCATTGGCTTTTCAGTGCCGGCAAACACGGCCAAAAATGTTGTGGCCCAGCTTGAAAAATATGGCGAAACGCGGCGTGGCTGGTTTGGCGTGAAGATCCAGTCAGTCACTGATGATATTGCCGAGAGCATGAACATGGGGAAAGCGCACGGCGCCCTGATTGCCGATGTGACCAAGACCGGCCCCGCGGAAAAGGCAGGCATTGAAGCGGGTGACGTGGTCATTGAGTTCAACGGCAAGCCGATCAATGAAATGAAGGACTTGCCCAAGATTGTCGCTGAAACAGAAATCGGCACCAAGGTTCCGGTGAAAGTTTTCCGCAAGGGCAAGGAAGTTGACCTCATTGCCGAAGTTGGCCGTCTTGAGGATAGCGAAAAGGTTGTGGCCCAGCAGGACAAGGATACAACGACACCCGCTGCACCTGCC
>JANMPF010000597.1:0-4462 GCA_031369725.1 Rhodobiaceae bacterium
AGAATAGCGCCCGTACAGGGCCTGATGCCAACGGCAAAGGCGAGGGAAAACGCCTTGGTGAGCGACCATTCGCCGCGCACCTGTTTTGCATCGGCCACATGGGAGTGGCCGCAATTTTCATCATGCACATGATGATCGTGGCCGTGGTGATCGTGGTCATGATCGTGATGATCGGCCCCGCGTTCCCCAGGTTTGTGCTCAGTATGCGGACGAAGTGCTGTCCATATGAGATAGAGGCCCATGGCGGCAATCATCGCGTAGCTGGCGCTTTCGAGAAATCCCGCCATGTCCTTTGCCGCACCTCCAGCGCTGGCCACAACCTCGAGCAATATGCTGACAAGTGCAACGGCCACGATGGATTGAATGATAGAACTTAGAAAGGCTATGAAAATGCCGCGTTTCAGCTCATTCTCGGTGGCCAGCAACCAGGCCGATATGACGGTTTTTCCGTGGCCAGGTCCGGCTGCGTGAAAAATGCCGTAGGCAAAGCTGAGCAGCATGAGGGTCCATGCGGCAGCAAAGGGCTTATCGGTTCTGACCTCACGAAGAGCCCCCGACATGGCACCATAAAACTCCTGCTGCTTGTCACGCACCCATAACACAGGGTCTTCCCAGAACGACACAATGATCATTGACCCATCGGCGTTGCGGGGTTGAACCAACAGTTTTCTCTTGTCGATTTTCACCACAGGCGGGGGTGTTGTCGCGGTTTGGGCAAGGGCTGGTGCCATAAAGAACCCGGCAAGAATGAAAACCGCCAACAAAGCCCTTAACAATTTTATCATGCCTTGCAATCAATCGAAACGGCTTGGGCGAATGCCGCGCCGAAGTCTTCATTGTTTTCGGGTTTCCAGTCCTTGCCTTTGGTGGAGAGCATGAGACGGGTCTGTTCAAGCTCGGCGTCGGTTGGAACAGGTTTCACGTCGAGTTTGCATTGCCTTGGCATGTTGCCGCTGACATCGGCACCATCTTGCTTGGGGTATTCGAAGTCGATAAAGAATTCCGGATCATAGACTTTCAGCATGAATTTCGATTTTCTTGGATCAAGTGGCGTGGCAAGCGGCACCTGAAAATGCAAGGACAGCTTGTCGCTGCTGTAGATCTGGCCCGCTTCCGTTACATCACCGATTTTCAACTGCTCGCCATTGGCGCGCATCACGGTGAAATATTCATAGCTCTTGAGAGAATCGATATTTTCCCTGGTGAGGGGGGCCAACTCCGCCTGGCTGTAAAACCCGTCCTTGTTCACGTCGAGGCCATCAAGGGCTACTTGCGCATAGGCATCGTCGAAGGTCCACTCCACGTCAACACCCTTGATCAGCCCCTCATCGGTGAAAACGATGGTTGACTGCATGTCAACCCACACATGGGGATGAGCAAGCGCTGCGGAGCTGCATGTCACCAGACCGGTTATAAGTGTCGCTGCGCGAATGAGCGCCATGCCTTGAAAACTCCGATTCCATGGCTGCCATAGTGACCTTTTGCGGCGCAAATGTGAAATGAAGTTTTGTTAAGGTTGCAAATCGGGTGGGCAGGACGCACACATGCTGTAAGCTTTCCGAAAACAGGGAACAGGATTGAATGCAAAAGACAATGGGTTCGGCGGAATGGGGCATGTTGCTGGTCCTGTCGCTACTGTGGGGCGGCTCGTATTTCTTCATCGAGGTTGCAGTCAAGGAATTGCCGACATTCACGGTCATGCTGCTGCGGGTGGGAACGGCGGCACTGGTTCTTAACATGGTGGTGCATTTCATGGGGCAGAGCCTGCCGCGCGACCCCAGGATTTGGCTGGCGTTTTTTGGCATGGGGCTGTTCAACAACGTCATTCCGCAAAGCCTGATTGTTTGGGGCCAAACCGAAATATCGAGCGGTCTTGCCTCTATTTTGAACGCAACGACGCCGCTGTTTGGAGTTCTCGTCGCACATTTTTTCACCAGCGATGAAAAAATGACGGGTAACAAGCTGGTGGGGGTTGTCATTGGTTTTATGGGAGTGGCCATCATGATAGGGCCCTCGGCATTGAGTGGGCTTGGGGCCCATGTGTGGGCGCAGGTGGGAATTCTGGTGGCATCGCTGTTTTATGGAATTTCCGGGGTGTTTGGCCGGCGGTTCAAAAGAATGGGAGTACAACCTGCCATGACGGCGACAGGGCAGTTGACGGCGTCCACGGTGATGATGGTGCCGCTGGCCTTGCTGGTTGAGCATCCGTGGACCCTTGCCATGCCGAGCATGAATGCCTGGGCAGCCATTGCGGGATTGGCGCTGCTTTCAACCGCACTTGCCTATCTCCTGTTCTTCCGCATTCTTTCCACCGCCGGTGCCACCAATCTCATGCTGGTGACCTTTCTCATTCCGGTGAGTGCGGTGTTTTTGGGGTCGCTGTTTTTGGGAGAGCAGCTGGAGCCCAAGCATTTCATCGGCATGGCCTGCATTGCGGCGGGACTGGCTGCCATTGATGGGCGGCTGGTGAAAATGGTCAGCCGCCCAAGCATGCCTTAGCGGAGGTTGCTAGATTGCGGAGGATTTGCGCATAGGCCCTGGGGCCGGGTGTGAGGTCGTAACCCACGGCATCGAGAACGCCCTGTCTGGCATTTGAATCTTCCAGCACCACGTTCACATATTTTGTATCAAACTGCGGCTCGCGGAAGACACACAAGGCCTTGGTCTGTTCAAGCTTGTCCTTGATTTCCTTAAGGCGCTTGGCAGAGGGGGCGGCGGCGGACGCATCAGAGATACTGCCCACGGCTTGCAAGCTGAAGCGGGATTCAAAATAGGGATAGGCATCGTGGAAAACGATGAAGGGTTTTCCTTGCAGGGTTTTTGTGGCAGCGGTGATTTCGGTTTCGAGCTGATCGAGCGAAATCAGATAGGCGGTGGCATTGGCGCTGTAAGTTGCGGCATTGGGTGGATCGACCTTGCTGAGTTGGGCTGCCACTTCCCTGGTCATGGCCTTGGCATTTTCCGGATCGAGCCAGATGTGCGGATTATATTTCAGGGCAAAGCCATATTGATCGTCGGTTATGGCAGGAAGCGCTTCATCATCGTCGGCCTCGAACGCGCCACCGCCGCGAATTTTCAGAACCTTGATGTCCGGTGCGGCAGCGAGACTCACAAATTTCTTGCCGTTCACCGCTTCAGTGCCGGAGATCTGGCCGAGCTTGTGCTCCAGGCCGCCACCGATCATGAACACCACATCTGCCTTGGCAAGGTTGGAGATTTGTTCAGGTGAAAGGCTTGCGGTGTGTTCGGAATTCTTGCCCGAGAACAGCAGTTCCGGTGTGCCCAGGTTGCCCATCACATTGGCCACAATGCTGTGCACGGGCATAATGGAGGCAATGACTTTGGGGGAGGCGAAAGCTGGCGGGGAAAGCAAGAGGATGGCAAAACAGGCTGTCAGAAATCGCATTGGGTTCTCCTTACCATGTAATGTTATAATATTACGTAGCGAGGAGAGTCAAGCGCTGTTGACGGCTAATTGAATATGCCGCGGCAATGAGTGAGTTGAACTTCGGCTGCGGGCCTGTCAGTTAGGGGGCATGGATTTGAATGTTCCCTTGCAGGCTGCCGTGGTGGCAGGTGCCATCAGTTTTTTGAGCCCTTGCGTGTTGCCGCTGGTGCCGTCCTACCTGTGCTTCATCACGGGTGCTTCGCTTGATGAATTGTCGGCGGGTGAGGGTGCGTCCACGGCGCGGCAGCGACGGGCTTTTGTGGCAGCCGTTTTCTTCGTTTTGGGTTTTTCAACGGTGTTTGTGGCATTGGGTGCGAGTGCATCACTGGCAGGGCAATTGCTGCGTGAGCATTTGGGGCTGCTGGCGCAAATTGCCGGCGTGTTCATTATCATCATGGGCCTGCATTTTATCGGGCTGTTCAAAATTGGTTGGTTGAACCGGGAAGCGCGCTATCACGCCCGCGCCAAACCCGTAGGCTTGTTGGGGGCCTACGGCATTGGTCTCGCCTTCGCCTTTGGCTGGACACCCTGCATTGGACCAGTGCTGGCCACCATCCTTACCATTGCGGCAAGCCAGCAGGACGTGGCGCGCGGCGCTGGCCTGCTGGCAGTCTATTCGCTGGGCCTTGGCCTGCCATTTTTGCTGGCAGCGGCAGGGGTTGGCACATTTCTGGGGTTTCTGGGAAAATTCAGTAATCATATTCACCGGGTCGAGCAGGCGATGGGTGTGTTGCTGGTGCTCACGGGCCTGATGTTTCTCACCGGCTCCATGCAATCGCTGTCCTACTGGCTGATCGAACAGTTTCCGTGGCTGGTTACGATCGGCTGAGTTCGATGGGCTCGCCATGGGGAGTGGCACGGGCGGCACGGTCCCAGGCGTCAACGCGGGCGAGGCGTTCGTGGTTTGACATGAGGCCTTTGACCTCGACGATTTTTTCAAGCGCTGCAAGCCAGCTTTCATAATAGGGCCGGTCGGCAGATTTTATTTCAGCGCCAAGGGTTGCAGCCCATTCA
>JANMPF010000017.1:0-2348 GCA_031369725.1 Rhodobiaceae bacterium
CGCAGAACGCCATCGCCAAAATCATGCCCCCATGGCAGCGTGGTGGGCGTTCCATAGGTATTGTCGGCAAGTCCCGCCAGATAACAACCTATGCGGCCAACCCCCACACTCACCGCAAAAGCCGGAACGAATATCAGTCCCGTGGATTGTTTGATACCAACCCGCCATTTGAAAACTTCAATGGCCGCAATGGCACCAGCCAGTGCACCAATAATACTGCGCCCAATTCCGGCAATATCCGAAAGCCACAAATTAAGGGTGCCCGCCCCAAAGCCGCCCACGGCTGCACCGGCAACCAGTGCAAACGCGTAAGCCATACCCAGTGATTCAATCCGCATGGCGGCATCCCGCAATCGCCAGCGGTAACAGGCCACGGTCACCACCATGGAGCTGAGAACCGCCAGCAGATCGAATAACGTGTGGACAATCACCCCTTATTGATAACGGGAATGGCAATCCAGGCAAATAGCAGCATGCCGGCGAACAACACGAGTGATCCAGCTGCCGTCACGGGTTCGACGCCAGTGTTTCCCGCCAACAGAAAATACAGTGAAACCACCAGCACAAACAAACCCACGGCGTGCAGCCCAAAATGCACGATCGCCAACTTGTTCGCCGCAGCCTTGGGAAACAGATGATAGAAAAAACCAAATACCGCCGACATCAACCAACCCGCCACCATGATGTGGGCATGAACCGGCATTTCGAGATGATCACCACTGATCGCCATCTTGATGCCAAGCATCATGCCTGCAATTGCAAACACAATGCCATAAATGAAAAAATTCCGGGCAACACCCTGCATTTCGAATCTCCCTCAGTACCAGACGCCCCCATGCGGCATGGCTAGCAAGATTCGCGGGGATAGAACAGGCTCAACCCTGCCTGTCGAACGCATCCCGGATCATTTTTTGCAGTTCTTCGCGGCGATACGGCTTCATGATGATAAAGCCTTGCTTGAAGCGCGGCTCGTCCTGGTGCACCATGGCCCCCTTGGGGTAGCCGGACGTGTGCACGATCTTGAGTTCGGGCCGCATGCCACTGGCAGCCTGCGCCAGATCAAAGCCGTTCATGCCACCCGGCATTACGATGTCGGAGAACATCAGGTCGATTTCCGGATCTTCCTGCAGCTTTGCGAGAGCCTGGAAACCGTCTTCGGCCTCAACAATGTCATAGCCGAAGTCGGACAGGAACCCGCACGCTACCGCCCGCACCGCCTCTTGATCCTCAACCACCAGAATCTTGGGTAAGCGTCTGGGGTTACTGGTAATTTCTTCACTCTCGGCATTGGACTGCGGCACTCCCTCAATGCTGGGAGTGTCAGCACTTGTTGCCGGGAGAGACGTTTCGCTAGGCGCAAATTTCCGTGGCAAATACATCTTAACCGATGTGCCATGCCCGACTTCACTATAAATCGTGATGTGGCCGCCAGACTGCTTGATGAAACCATAAACCATGGACAATCCAAGTCCGGTCCCCTTGCCGTGCTCCTTGGTTGTAAAGAACGGGTGGAATACTTTTTCCAGAAGTTCGGGCGACATGCCCGATCCATTGTCGGAAACCGCCACCAGCACATGGTGGCCAGGCGCCACTTCTGGATGTTTGTCGGCATATTCATGATCAAGATAGGCCAATTGCGTTTCAATGGTGAGACGCCCACCTTCCGGCATGGCGTCGCGCGCATTGATCGCAAGGTTCAGAATTGAGGATTCAAACTGCGATGGATCGATGAGCACGCGTGGCGAGCCGGCAAGGAGGTCAACCTTCAGTTCAATGTTTTCCCCGAGGGTGCGCGCAATCAACGCCTCCATGCCGGTCACAAGGTCATTGACCTTGACTTCCTGTGGTTCAAGGTCCTGTTTGCGCGCAAAGGCCAGCAACTGGCGGGTAAGGTCAGAACCCTTGCGCGCTGCATCAAGAGCTTCATCGACGCGCTTGGTTGCCTTTTCGTCGCCGGCAAGTTTGCCGTCCAGCAATTGCAGATTGCCCATGATGATGGTGAGCAGGTTGTTGAAGTCATGGGCAAGGCCACCTGTGAGCTGGCCAATGGCTTCCATTTTCTGTGCCTGCTGCAGCCGTTTTGCCGTAAGTTTGCGGTCGGTGACATCAACAACCTGAACCACCAGCTGCTCAATTTCGCCGGTTTCATTCTTGATCATCGAAACACTGGTGGAGCCGTGCGCAACACCATTGGTGCCTGTTATGAAACGCAGTTCCTGCTTGAGGGACGGAATTTCGCCAAGCAACAACTGGCGCATGCCGTTGAGAAATTGCCCACGGTCGTCGCGGTGCAAGGTTTCGTCAAACGCCAGTGTCGTTTGCTCTTTTTCGCTGCGGCCAAGAAAATC
>JANMPF010000273.1:0-4821 GCA_031369725.1 Rhodobiaceae bacterium
GCCTGCCGCAACACCCGGCAGGGTCTGCGGCACATAGACTTTTCTGAAGGAATGAAACGGCGTTGCACCAAGCGACTTTGCCGCGCGCATGTATGTGGGCGAAATGGTTTTCATTACGCTGTAAATCGGCAGCAGCGTGAATGGCAACTGAATATGCGTCATCGCCAAAACCGTGGCAAAGCGCGTTTTGTTGAGATGGGGTTCGCCAACCATCAAACTCAACTCATTCAACATCCACGTGACACCGGTGAAATTAAAAAATTGCGTCATCACCCCGCCATCCTGCAACAGAATGGTCCATGCCGTGGTGCGCACCAAAAGCGATGTCCAGAATGGCAACAGCACAAAAATCATTAGAATGCTCGCAGTGCGTTGCGGCAAGGTCGCCAGCATATAGGCCACAGGATAACCCAGCACGAGTGTGCACAAGGTTACCAGAACGCTAATGCCCAACGTGCGCCCCAGCACTTGCACATAAATCGTGCGGTCCGCTGGCATGCTGACGATGGAGCCATCATTTTCCTGCTTCATGTCAAGCACGCTCAGCAAATAGTAGGGTGTCAATGCGCGGCCGGAACGCTTGATGACAGACCATGTCGTAGGCTCGTTCCACACCGGGTCCAAGCCGATCATCGCATCTCTCCAGGGCCCCGCTTCAACCTTCTCCAGCTTTCGTGCGGTGACTGTCACTTTCGACTTGAGAGTTGGAATTTCATAATTCAAGCGCTTGCCCACCAGCGCCAGGGACTTGGCTTTGCTGGCAGCCTTTAACTCGGCTGCGAAGGCCGCGAACACGTCCTCACCGGGAACATCTTTGCCGTCCCACTGGCTGAGCAGCTGGATTGTTTGCGGCAGGCTGTCGCGCACATCAGGATCATAAAAGGCATTTTTGAGCATGATGATGATGGGAATGAGAAATGAAATGACAATAAACAGGAACAGCGGCGCAATAAGGCCAAAAGCCCGCAACACCTCGCGGCGCTCGGCCTGCCGCAGCTTGGTTTTCAATGGCGTGCCATCAGCCGCACGCATCACGTCGTCAGTCATCAACTATGCCCCACCACCAAAAAATTCGGGGCGGAAGTTTCCTCCCGCCCCAGATGTTTACTTCGCAAGCCAGGCGTTGAAACGCTCTTTCAACTCGTCGCCGTGGTCAGCCCAGAACTGTGGGTCGAGCTGGAATGCGGTTTTGAGGTTGTCGGGAGCCGTCGGCAGGTTTGGAACCGTCGCAGGATCCACATTTGGAATTGCATCCTTGTTGGCTGGGCCATAAGCGATGAACTTTGTCTGGTTGGCCATGCGGCCGGCATCCGAGGAATAGGAAATGAAGCGATAGGCTTCCTCAAGCTTCGGCGTGCCCTTGGTAATTACCCACCAGTCCCAATCCAGTCCCTGATGATCCCACACGATCTTGAAGGGCTTCTTGTCCTTGTCGATGGCACCTTGCAAACGGCCATTCCAGGCCGACGTCATCACCACCTGGCCATCAGCCAAAAGCTGCGGTGCCTGCGCACCAGCTTCCCAGTAAACGATTTCGCTCTTGATGGTATCAAGCTTCTTGAAGGCGCGATCAACGCCTTCTGGTGTTGCAAGCACCTTGTAAACATCCGCATTGCTGACGCCATCGGCGATCAGGGCCCATTCAAGATTAACCTGGGGGTTCTTCCACAAGCCGCGCTTGCCAGGGAACTTCTTCAGGTCAAACAGGTCAGCCAGGGTTGTGGGGCCAGGATTCAGTTTCGTCGTGTCATAGCCGTAAACCGTGCCATAAACGATGTTTGGCACCGCGCAATCAAGCAGGTCACCGCCAATGAATTTTGATTTGTCGAGGCCAAGCTTGGCCCAGTCAATGGTTTCAAGGGCACCTTCCGCACAGGCCTGCATGCCGGTTGGCGTATCAACGTCGATCACGTCCCAGGTTACAGCTTTGGCTTCTACCATCGCCTTGATCTTGGCCACTTCGCCATTGTATTCAGCTTCCGTCACCTTATTGCCTGCAGCAACATAAGGTTCAACGAAAGCCTTGTGCTGGCTTTCGGAATAGGCCCCGCCCCATGACACAACGGTAAGCTCATCACCAGCCATGGCCGATCCAGCAAATGCTGTTCCGGCCAGCAATGCAGCGCCAAATAAGATCGAAATTTTCTTCATGCTTTACTCCTCCAAATTACGCCGTAGTCCGGCAAAGAATTCCATGGAGAAATCGTCCAGCAGCATCGGCCGCGCAAGCATAACGCCTGCATTCCCACCAAAGCGAGCTGAAACGTCCTCCCCTAATCGCAGCCTCGCTGACCTTGTGAATGCCACCTCAACCCTGTGGGTGGCACTGACTGCGGTTCTTTTGTCGAGATGCTGGAAACCATACTAAGCACAGCTTTGGCAAACGTCACTAGAGTTTTTTTGTCGCTGACAACGAATTATAGTCACATCACCAGAACGGCACATCAGCTTGGGCAAGCCGGCCACCAACGCGGATAGGCGCAATTTTCACAGCCAATCCGGTTTTGTCATCAGTCTCGACTGCCACGCCGCAAACCGTGGCCGGACCTTCCGCCGGCTTGAATTTTTCGATTGGCAGCTTGCGCAGGAAACGCTGCAGCGGTTCAGCCTTGTCCATGCCAATGACAGAATCATAATCGCCACACATGCCGGCATCGGTCATATAGGCTGTGCCGCCCGGCAGGATTTGATGGTCGGCCGTTGGCGTATGGGTATGGGTACCAACCAGCAGGCTGGCGCGGCCATCCACAAAATGTCCCATGGCCATTTTTTCCGACGACGCTTCGCCGTGAAAATCAATGAGAATGGCATCGCAGTCACGGCCCAGCTGGCATTGCTCAAGTTCACGCGCCACGGCCGGAAAAGGATCATCCAAAACCGGTTCAATCATCACCCGGCCCATGGCTTTCATCAACAGCACTCGTTGGCCTTTGGGCGTTTCCACCATGACAGTCCCACGGCCAGGGCAACCTGCGGGCCAGTTCAAGGGCCGTACCAATTTTGGCTCGCGCGCGATGAACACCAAGGTTTCGCGCTGGTCGAACGCGTGATTGCCAAGGGTTACAATGTCAGCTCCTGCTGCCAGCAAACTTTGGTGAATCTCCAAACTGATGCCAAAGCCGTGGGCCGCGTTCTCGCCGTTTACCACCACAAGGTCTGGCCCGTAGCGCTCGCGCATGATGGGCAACGCTTGATAAACGGCGTCACGTCCCGCCTTGCCCACCACATCGCCCAGGAATA
This sequence comes from Rhodobiaceae bacterium, assembly GCA_031369725.1. Lineage (GTDB taxonomy): Bacteria > Pseudomonadota > Alphaproteobacteria > Rhizobiales > Aestuariivirgaceae > Aestuariivirga. Next base: position 3,241 of record JANMPF010000273.1, read on the forward strand.
TCAACCGCATTTAATTGTCTCGCGCTCCGTCATGACCCAATCCAGCCGCTGGTCATGCTCGTCATGCAAAACCGAGTCAACTTCCTGGCCTGCATAGGCAATGCCGATAGCCGTCACTTTCTTGCAGGCGCGAAGTTTTTCCAGCGTGCGGTCATAGAACCCGCCGCCGTACCCCAGGCGGTATCCCATGCGGTCGAATGCCAAAAGCGGAACCAGCAAAACATCAGGCTGGACATCCCGCGCCGTTTCGGGTGGCACCTTTATATCCCAGCGGCCCAAAACCAAAGGCTCACCGGGCTTCCACTGCCGAAACACCAAGGGTGAATTCTTGGCAACAACGACGGGCAAGGCCGTGGTCCAGCCATCAGCCACGAGCGTGTCGAATAATTCGAATGTGGAAATTTCTGTTCCGAAGGAGTGAAAAATGGAAATGATGTTTCTCTGTGGATTAAATTCAACAGGCAAGCCTTGTGCGGCTAAATTCACCCCCGCCATTCGCTTGTGTTCTTCATGCGCCATCGCGCGAGTTGCCGAAGCGGCAAGACGTGCCGCTTTCTTCTCCGCCTTCAAATCAAAACTCACGAAGCCTGCATCCAGTTTTCAACCTTTAATCCTGTGATGCGCGAAAATTCCCTGATGTTGTTTGTCACCAGAACAGCATCCACTGCCAGCGCATGGGCGGCAATCCACATGTCATTGGCACCAATAGGAATTCCACGCAGTTCTAGATCGGCGCGCGTTGGACCATAATATTCAGCGGTATTAATAGGTAGCGGCCAAATTGGAATAAATTCAAATGCGGCCAGCACTCGTTGCCGCAATTGCAATGAAGCTTTTTTCGCCACTCCAAAATGAAGTTCGGATGCAACAATCACACTGGTGAATACATTTCCCGACCCAACATGTTCAACCTGTTGCCTGATCATTCCAAAAGGATTGCGCACGAGATCAGAAACAATGTTTGTGTCGAGCAGATACAGCCTGCTCACAACTCCACAGGCTCCGCGGGCAAATCTTCAATCTCTGGAAATGGCTCGTCGATAGGTTCCAAAGTATCGAGCCATTCACTCAGTGTCATTTTCTTCTTTGGTGATTCGATAATCAACTGGTTGCCGACTTTACGCATGACAGCTTCAACCCCCGGCAATTCAAATTCGCGAGGAATGCGAACAGCCTGATTACGGCCATTCCGAAACAGCTTCACATGACGGGTTTCATCCATAATTGCAATATGGCATATGCCGTGGCATATGTCAAGAAATCCAAACCAAAGCGGCGAGCCACCAAGCCGTGGGAACTGACGATCCCGGGTCCCTACTCACGTAGGTGGGTGCCGTTTAAGCCGGACCACGGTCCAGCCTAGGGACAGCTCCCTAAAGATCGATTATAGGCCCTGGGAAAAAATGTTCCTGCACAAACCAGGCAGCCCGCCATCGCTGTATGTAGGCTTTGAGCGCCCAAAAATCCAGTCCCAATAAAAATGCATATTCAGGAATTTAGTCCTTGACACCATACGGTGCTTGGACTAGAAACGCCCCTACTCCAGAAGTCCGAAACCCCTCCCGTCAATTCTTGAAGCAG
>JANMPF010000111.1:0-3684 GCA_031369725.1 Rhodobiaceae bacterium
GGCCATCAATGCACCTGCAAGCGTGGTTGCCTCAAACTACATTCCAGCCACCCAGTATGTTGTGGATATGATCGCTGCACAATTGCCTGAGCTGGTTAAGAATTATGACCAATCGATCATTGTTGAAACAACAATTGACCCTCGCCTTCAACAGGTTGCCGAGAAGTCCTTGCGCCAGCACCTGAACGTCGATGGCAAGGACTTGAACGTGAGCCAAGGTGCCATGGTGGTGCTTGATGGCTCTGGTGCCATCAAAGCCATGGTGGGCGGCAAATCATACAAGCGCAGCCAGTATAACCGCGCCACCAAGGCGCTGCGCCAGCCAGGCTCGGCGTTCAAGCCGTTCGTGTATCTTGCCGCCATGGAGCAGGGCTACACACCTCAATCGGTTGAGGTGGATGAGCCAGTCCGCATCGGCAATTGGGAACCGGAAAACTACAAGCACAAATATTTGGGCGAGGTCACACTGCAAACCGCTCTTTCACTGTCATTGAATACCGTGGCAGCAAAACTTGCAGCCGCGGTAGGACCTGAAAATGTTGTTGCCGTGGCGCACCGCCTTGGCATCGTTTCGCATTTGGGCAATGATGCCTCCATTGCCCTTGGCACTTCCGAAGTCACCTTGCTCGAACTCACATCTGCCTTCACGCCATTTGCCAATGGCGGCTATACCATTGCACCATACTCGGTTCGCCGCATTGTGACGCGGGATGGACACGTCATTTATGAACGCAAGGGTGATGGCTTTGGCGAGACAATTTCCAGCGGCAACCTGGGGTCAATGAATTCCATGATGCGTTCCGTCGTCAGCGATGGGACGGCCAAGAAGGCGCAGATCGAGGGTTTTGACATTGCCGGAAAAACCGGCACGAGCCAGGATTACCGCGATGCGTGGTTTGTTGGATATTCCACCTATTTCGTGGGCGGGGTTTGGGTTGGCAATGATGATAATTCACCAACCAGGAATGTAACCGGTGGTTCCATTCCCGCACTCATCTGGAGAGATGTCATGGACGTGGCGCTCGCTGGCCTATCGCCTGAGCCACTACCCGGTGAGATGTATCAGCAAACCGAAACTCCAGATCCGTTGGTTGTTTCACAGGATGACAATATGCAATTTCCTGATCAGCCAGTTGAAATTCCCACGCGGCAAAAGGGATTTTTTGAATCCCTGTTTGGCTCGGGTGGGCAAAATTCACAGCAACAAAGAAAACGGCTATGGCACAACAAGGAGAACCCTTGATACAGTGCTTACACCTTAAACCGGTGTAATTGCGTACCGTGTGCCTTAAACCACTCCTTGGCCTCATGTGCGTGCGGACAATGCTTGAGAACCAAACGCCAAAATCCTGGACCATGGTTCATTTCCCGACGATGGGCCACTTCATGGGCCGCCACATAGTCCAGGACATAGGATGGTGCCATGATGAGACGCCATGAATATGACAGATCACCGGATGGAGAGCACGAGCCCCAGCGGCTTTTTTGGTCGCGGATGGAAATTCGCCTGAAATCAACGCCCATGGCTTTGGCATATTTTGCCGAGGCTTCCACAAGGTCGGCTTTGGCAAGTCGTTTCAACCAGTCCTGCAAACGCCTGGCAAGATGGGCGGCATCGCCTGGCACATTTATGGTGTTGGCCTCGGGAGCAATCGTGATTAGCCCGCGCCTCGTGCTGGTTGATTGAATTTCGTGGGGAATGCCGCGCAAGGGAATGATTGAACCATGGCACAGGACGGTGGCAGGTGTGCGGCGTTCGAGCTGTTTGGAAATCCACGGTATGGATTTTTCAACAAAGGCAAAAGCCTGGGTTCGGCTTACGCGTTTTGGCACGGTAACAACGACACCCACCTGATCCCGGCTCAAGCGCAAGATCATGCGCTTGGCGCGCATATTGCTGCGAAAACTCAAGGCAACCTGCTGGTTGTCAACGAATATGAATTGTGGCTCTGGCGGAACCTTGCCCCACGCACCGACGAACTTGCGCAGCAGGCCTGCCATCAGGCGTTTGCGGCCACAAATTTTACAATCATTGGCACAATGTCATTGCGGAAACGCGAACCGCTGAACACCCCGTAATGGCCAACGCCAAGCTGCAAATGATGCAGCTTCTTCTCAGCCGGCAACCCGGTGCAGAGATCATGGGCCGCTTCAGTTTGGCCCACACCTGAAATATCGTCGCGCTCGCCTTCAATGGTCATGAGCGCCGTTGTGGTTATTTTGGATGGCTCGATCAATGAGCCCCGATGCATGTAGGAACCGTTGGGCAAATCGTGGTGGATGAATACCCGGTCGACGGTTTGCAGATAGAATTCTGCGGTGAGATCCATCACTGACATGTATTCATCATAAAATTCGGTGCGCCGGTCTGCACTTTCGCCATCACCCTCGACGAGATGCCAGAACAATTGGCGGTGAGCATCCAGATGGCGGTCAAGGTTCATGGTCATGAAGCCCGTGAGTTGCAGGAAGCCCGGATATACATCGCGCATGAAGCCCGCGTGGGGAAACGGCACCTTCATGATGACGTTTTGGCGGAACCAGTCGGCACCTTTTTCCTTGGCCAATTTATTTACAGCGGTAGGGTTGCGGCGTGTATCAATTGGACCCCCCATGAGAATCATGGATTTTGGCGCATAGCTTTCGGACTTGGCATTTAACAGGGAAACCGCCGCCATTACCGGCACCGATGGCTGGCACACCGCCATGATGTTTACGCCGCTGCCCAATATTTGCAGCATTTCGATGAGGTAATCGACATAGTCCTCAAGATCAAACTTGCCGTGCGACAGGGGCACGGTGCGGGCGTCTGCCCAGTCTGTTACATAAACATCAAAATGCGGGAGCATGGCTTCAACGGTGCCGCGCAGCAGCGTTGCGTAGTGACCCGACATGGGAGCCACTATCAGCAGTTTTTCCAGTGTGGCCGGGGCTGCACCTTGTGGCCAGATTTTATTGAAGTGCAAGAGAGAGCCAAAAGGCTTTGGCAGCAGAATCTGTTCCTTGATTGCTACCGTAGTGTCGCCAATCAGTGTTTCGGTGAGGCCAAAGGCAGGCTTGCCAAACCTTCGCGTGGCACGTTCAAAAAGCTCGAGAGATGCACTCATGGCCTTCGCCGTACTGGTGGAACGCCATGGATTTGTTGGGTTTTGCCAGAAGTTCAGCCCCATGTCGGCGGCGGCACGCCAGGGTCCCAAGGCTGCATGGTTCATCTCATACATGTTATAGAGCATTCAAAAACTGTCCCTTCAACCGAGCCACTTGGGCCTATGTTGCACTGCAACCAGACAACAAGCAAGCCCTGCCACAACCGGCAATTTCGCAGCGAAACTAGGGTGCAATGGCTGCCTCAATCGCTTTGGCCAATTCGGCTGCATCAGTTGTATAGGTAAAATGTTTCAAAAACCTTCCATTGGTGTCCATCAAGTACACAATTGACGAATGATCCATAAGATAGTCAGTCGCTCCGGACTTGCCATCAACCTTGCTGTAATAAACCCGGTAGGCCTTGGCGGCGGCTGCAATTTCTTCAGGTGAGCCCGTCAGGCCAATGAGGCGGGGGTAGAAATTTGCGACATACTGCTTCATCACTTCGGGGGTATCGCGTTGGGGATCGATGGTGATGAAGATGGGTTGGATCCTGTCGGCCCTGGACCCCAAGCTATCGAGAGCGGCAGACATCAC
>JANMPF010000113.1:0-2642 GCA_031369725.1 Rhodobiaceae bacterium
GCGCTCAAGCGAACAGCGCGTATCCCGCTTTCCCTTGATGGCCGCCGCCATGTCGGCAACGCCAGCGGTGCGGTAATTGGCCAACATGCCGTGCGGATATTGCTGGTTCGCAATGCCAAAGGGGTGATCCCACGCTGACAGGGCTTCGGCCGTCCCATTGCGCTTGGTTGCCAGAACTTCACCGCCAAAGAAATTGGGGTCTGGCACATAGAGCGAGCCTTCAGTGCCATATAGTTCCATGTCACTCATGCGATGGGCAAAAACATCCCAGCTTGCAATCAGTGTGACAGTAGCACCATTGGCAAATTGCAAAAGTGCTTGGGCATTGGTTGCGGTCTTTACGCTGATTTTTTGTCCTGCCCGCGGCTGGCTTGAAATCGTCCGTGATTTCTGTGCCATCGATGTAAGCGCTGCAACCCGTTTCACCGGGCCAATCAGGTTGATCAGATTGGCAATATAGTAAGGTCCCATGTCTAAAATGGGACCGCCACCGGGCTTGAAGAAAAAATCAGGATTGGGATGCCAGTGCTCCATGCCAAAACCCATCACATGGGCAGTACCCGACGTGATCTTGCCCACCTCACCATCATCGATTGCCTTGCGCGCCCGCTGGTGTGCGCCACCCAGAAATGTGTCAGGAGCACAGCCAACACGAACCTTGCTGGCTTCAGCTGCCTTCTTCAATGCCAGGCCGTCTTTCAGTGACAGCACCAATGGCTTTTCCGAATAAGCATGCTTGCCAGCCTTCACCGCTGCAAGCGAAACGCCAAAATGCGCATCAGGAATGGTAAGGTTGAGGATCATGTCAATGTCGGGGAAAGCCAGAAGCTCAGCCGGCTTCATGGGCTCGACGGAATACTCGGCCGCCCGCATTTTTGCCATTTCGGGGTTGAGGTCGGCGCAGGCCACTACCTCAATGTCTTTGAACAGCGGCGCATATTTGAAATAGGTTGTCGAGATGTTGCCGCAACCCATAACACCGATACGAAGATTGTCTGCCATGTTGTTATCCTCAATATTTCTTGGCTGAAGCCAGCGAGCGTTTGGCAAAGCGCGCGACATCGCTCGGCTTGTCATGTTCCATTACATAATGCATGCAACGCGTCTGTTTCAGCGCATCCATGACCGTCTGCCACTTCACCACGCCATGACCCACATCGGCCCAGCCGTCTTCGTCAACACATTTGCCCTGGGGGGCGATATCTTTGACATGGGCAATGGTGATCGCCCCTGCATAGGCCTTGATCCACTGCAACGGGTTTGACTTGCCGCGCACAATCCAGGCAACGTCAATTTCCCAATCAAGCGTGGGTGCTGCGCCAAAAATGAGCTCATGCGGCGTGCTCCCGTCCCTGAGTGGAACGAACTCAAAGTCATGATTGTGCCACGCAACACCATAGCCCTCCCTGCGATAGGTTTGAGAGATTGCCTCCAGCCGTTTGCCGAAATCTCTCCAGCCCCTGGAGGTTTTTGGCCGCAGCGCCGGCAGCAGATACGGACAAACCAGTTTGTTCATGCCCAAGGTGGAAGCAATTTTTAAAACCTTCTTCTTTTCCCTTTCCAGCATGTCGACTGAAAAGTGCCCGGTCGGCATGGCAAGGCCAAACTGGTTCATTTCAGCGCGAAGTTTTTCCGGCTCGTCGTAAACGCCACCAAATCCTTCAACTTCGACATAGCCGAGATTGGCAAGGGTTTTCAAAACCCCATCCAGTGGCGGGTGGTTGCGGGCGGAATATAGCTGGAAAGAAAAACGTGTGGACATGGTGGCTTCCTCTTTAGTGACGGGGACTTGAATAGAGATTTCGAACGATGAGGGATGCCGCGGCAGCCCAAAATTTCTGCATGCGCTTCGGTTGACAGCGCCGTCGTGCCATGTAGTGCAAGGCCTTCCAGCCACCATGCGGTGCCGACCCGGCCAACCTTCAATTTATCGCCAAGCCAAGCAACCGCTCCAACTGATGCGTCCCAATGCCAAACCGCGCCTTGGTCAATGCAATCGACGCCTTAAGCTTTGCGCACTCCTCTACACTGCGTCCAGCAGCTAATTTCGTTGCCACGATCATGACATTCTTTGGCGTGTGTGCATCGCCAATGAACTCAAACAAATTGCTGCGGTAGCCACTCAATTCCATGAGCTGTGCCCGCATGCCATCGGTCACCATTTCGGCAATGCGCTCCACATAGGTGCCGTAGCGCATCAAGAACGCGAGCGAGCTGTCACCGCTGCTTTTGCCCATTTCCCGGCGAATTTGCTTGTGGCAACATGGTGCCACAACAATCAGGGAAGCATCCGCGCCAATGGCTTTGCTGATCGCATCGTCGGTTGCTGTATCGCATGCATGAAGCGCCACCACGACATGAGCCCCACTGCAATCATATTGCGCGATGGAGCCCTGCACAAAGTGCAAATTCTCAAAACCATTGGCAACGGCAATGTCACTGCACTGTTTCACCAGATCTTGCCGGCTTTCCACGCCAACGACTTCCGCTTTTAACCCCAGCCTGTTAACGAGGTAATCGTACAGCGCAAATGTGAGATAGCCTTTTCCCGCCCCCATATCGACAATGCGCAGCTTTTCGAAGGTTGGAAGTTGCTTGATCAGCCCATCCAGAATTTCAATATACTTGTTGATTTGCCTGAA
>JANMPF010000114.1:0-6091 GCA_031369725.1 Rhodobiaceae bacterium
TATCATGGGCTCAATGGTAAAGAACATGCCCTCCTTGAGAACAACGCCTTCGCCCATGCGGCCATAATGCAGCACATTGGGGTGGTCGTGAAACACCCGGCCCAGCCCATGGCCACAAAAGTCCCGCACCACCGAACAGCGTTCGGATTCAGCAAAAGACTGAATGGCATAGCCAATGTCGCCAAGGTGGGCACCAGGTTTTACCATGGCAATGCCGCGCATGAGACACTCATAGGTGACTTCAATCAGCCGTTCTGCCTTGCGGGTAATTTCGCCTATGGCGTACATGCGGCTGGAATCGCCAAACCAGCCATCAACAATGAGTGTGACATCAACGTTCAGAATGTCGCCATCACGCAACGGTGTATCATTTGGAATGCCATGGCAGACAACATGATTGAGCGAGGTGCAAATGGACTTGGTATAGCCGCGATAGTTCAAAGGTGCAGGAACCGCCCTGTGGTCGCGCGCAAACGCGACAATGAACTTGTCCATGGCCTCGGTGGTTGCACCCGCTTTCACCATGGGTGTGATCAAATCAAGTGCTTCTGCTGTCAGCTTGCCAGCCTTGCGCATGCCCTCATAGTCTTCCGGACCGTGCAGCTTTATGCGCGGGCCACGGCCAGACTTTGCTTCTTGGGTACTCGTATCTGTCATTTATGTTTCCACAATCGGAATGCACTTATCAAAGCTAATTTCATCTGTTGACACATGGCAAGTCAAGGCCAAAGCTTCAACACCTGCCAGCCGCGCTTGTCTGAATTCATTGAAATAAATGGTATCTTTATCGTCGGCAAGTGCGAAACGCGAAGGCTTGTCGCATTGAATGAGGTAAACCATCACGGCACGCGCGCCATTTCTCACCATATTCGCGAGTTCGACGAGATGCTTTGTGCCGCGCGCCGTCACGCAGTCAGGAAATTCGGCAAGTCCGGGTTTGCGAAAAAAATGTACATTTTTTACCTCAACGTAACAGGCCGGGCGGTTGCCACCTTCAAGGAGAATGTCGATACGGCTGTTTTGGCCATATTTGACTTCACTCCGCAATGCTGCGTAGCCATCCAGTGCGGTAATTTTTTTCTGTGTTATGGCTTCTCCCACGATGTGGTTTGGACGGGCCGTATTGATGCCGACAAGTCCAATATCTGGAATTTCAACAAGTTCCCAGGTGAAGGGATATTTCCGGGTCAGGCTGTCAGAACGCGAAAGCCAAACCGTGCTACCCGGGTCATTAAGGCCAAGCATGGAGCCTGTATTGGGGCAGGCGGCCGTTATGGTTTCGCCCGTTTCCAGCAAAACATCGGCCAGAAAGCGCTTGTATCGCCTTACAAGTTTGCCGGACACAAGGGAACTCTTGAATCGCATGTTTTGACAGTGGACTGATGCGGTGGCACATGTCTAGCTTTATGCTGAGGAAGATGATGACACCAACAGCCGCAGTTTTGCTCATTGGCGATGAGGTTTTATCCGGGCGCACCAAAGACAAAAATCTTGGCTTCATTGCCGACTATCTGACCGCACTTGGCGTCGATCTGCGCGAGGCCCGCTGCGTGGCAGATGTTGAAGACGATATCGTAGCCGCGGTGAATGCCTTGCGTGCACGCTACACCTATGTGTTTACAACCGGCGGTATCGGCCCCACCCATGATGACATCACCGCAGACGCAATCGGAAAAGCCTTTGGTGTTCCCGTTGAGCATGATCCCCGCGCCGTGGAAATCCTGCTGTCCTACTTTAAGGAAATCGGCCGTGAAGCCAATGAGGCCCGGTTGCGCATGGCGCGGGTACCCCTGGGTGCCACGCTTATTGAAAACGTGGTTTCCAAAGCCCCCGGCTTTCGCATGGAAAATGTTTTCGTGATGGCAGGAGTGCCGAAAGTCATGCATGCCATGATGGATGCCATTGCACCTGTACTTCAGCGGGGAATTCCGATGCAATCGCGCACCATCGCTTTGCAGGGGGGCGAAGGTGATGTGGCAAAACCCTTGGGCGAAATTCAGCAGCGTTACGACGATGTGTTTATCGGGTCCTACCCCTATGAAGGCCAAACCGGGTTTGCCACCAACCTCGTCGTGCGATCACGCAACCTTGAGGCGTTGGACAAGGCTGAAGCCGAAGTCAAAGCTTTGGCTGAAATCCTGACGAAACAGGGCAAGGCCAGGGGTTGGTCTTAGGCTGCCAGGGCGCGGCGCACTTTTTCCGTAAGGTCATTGCGTGTGAAGGGTTTGTTCACAAGGTCAATCGAGTCCGGCAGGTCCTGCATCTGGCGCACTGAACCTGGCGCATAACCCGACATGAAGAGGACCTTCAAATCCGGCCGTACTTTGAGGGCCCTGGTTGCAAGTTCGGGCCCGTTCATGCCGCCTGCCATGATAACATCGGAAAGAACCAGGGCGAGATCATCGCGGGCCTTGATAATTTCCAGGCCTTCCGGTCCGCTCGATGCAACGATGGCTTCAAATCCCATTTCCTCAATCATGGCCGCTGCGATGTCGCGCACTGCCGGATTGTCTTCCACCACCAGTACGATTTGCGGCTTTGGGGCTGCAGCAGCAGTTTCATGGGAATTTCTTGAGAATTCGTCAAACGGCGTGGCAAGTTCGCGCGACAGATGAAATTGCAGGTCGGCAGGCTTGATGATGGGCAGGCCAAGGGAACTGGATTTCATGACAGGCAGGTAGATTTTTACTGTCGTGCCGTGGCCCACTTCTGAATAGATTTTGATGTGACCTGCCGACTGTTTCACAAAGCCATAGATCATTGACAGGCCAAGCCCTGAACCTGCCTCAGGTCCCTTGGTCGTAAAGAAGGGTTGGAAGACTTTCTCAATATTTTCAGGTGCAATCCCTGCACCCGTGTCGGTAACCGCAATTTCAATATAATCACCCACCGAAATCTCCTCGTGGTCGGCGCAATAGGCATGATCCAGGTGGCGGTTGGCTGTTTCAATGATCAGCGTGCCGCCTTTTGGCTTCATGGCATCCCGGGCATTGATAGCCAAATTCAAAATGGCGGTTTCCAACATGGTTTGATCTGCCTTGACCGGCCAAAGATCGTTGCCAGGAATGATTTTCAGATCAACAGTGGCGCTGATGGCATGCTTCAGCATGTCTTCCATTTTGAACACCAGCTCATTCACCGAAAGCTCCTTGCTTTGCAGCGTTTGCTGACGTGAGAAGGCAAGCATGCGGCGGGTGAGGTCAGAGCCCTTGTCAGCAGCTTCCAGGGCAGCACGAATGCGTTTTGTGGCGCGCTCGTCATTTTTCACGAGCTGTTCCACCAGTTGCAGGTTGCCCATCACAACCATCAGCAGATTATTGAAATCGTGGGCCACGCCGCCGGTCAATTGTCCAACCGCTTCCATTTTCTGGGCCTGCAGGAACTTGCGCTCCAGCCCCTTGCGCTCGGTCACACACTGGCACGAGCCAAACAGTGTTTCGACTTGCCCCAAGGTATTGCGCTCGGGTTCAATTGTGCAATTGAAGAATTCAACTTCGCCGGATTTGAGCCGCACTGATATTTCCAGATCAGTGATCGTCTGCCCAAGCTTGGCAAGCTCAAGGCATTCGCTGAATCTTTCTTTGCCTTCTTCTTCAATCATGCTCATGAAGGTGGCAAGGTTGGGATGCACGATTGCGTCTTCCAGGCCAATGAGGCTCGCCATTTCCGTCGAAAGTCTGGACACATTGGTTTCAATGCGCAGTGAAAAGCTGCCAAGCCTTGCCGCTTCCTGCGTGCGCTTGAGGTTGCGCTCGGAATTTCGCATGCGCTCCAATGCCGCCATCTGGTCATTTACGTTACGACACAACCCCACACATTTGAGCGGCTTGCCGTTGGCCGGGTCCTGCACAACGCAAGCAATGGATTCAATCCACACATATTGGCCGTTTTTCGTTTGCACGCGGTAGCGGGTCTGGAACAGTTCAGTGCCGAAGGGGGCCGACTTGATTTTCTTATCCAGCGTCTTGTCCAGGTCGTCGATGTGAACGCGACTGTTGAATGAGTTGAAATCGAGATCTGAATTTTCCTTGTCGAGGCCCAATATTTCATACAATTCCGGAGAGCTGTAAGTCTCGCCTGTAACATAGTCATAGTCCCAAACGGCATAGCCGCCCGAACGCAGCGCCAAATTCAACCGTTGTTCATTGCGAAAGGCAGCATTTGCCTGTTCTTCGCTGGCGTGTTGGCCAATCAGGATCATGAATTTCTGCTCGCCATGGCTCCATTGCTGCTGCCTGAATATGGACGAGCGCTGCACCGCCAGTGGCGGGGCGTAGCTCACCTCGACGTTTTGGGCGCCCGGTTTGCCGCCGTCGAGATAACGCGCCGAGATTGCTCCCGTGCCATACTTCACCAGTTGCCGGCCCACAATATCGGTCTTGCTGGCATTCCATTTGCGCAACGCCGCCGTGGTGAGTTCGGTGATCTTGGCGTCGGGGAGGGAAACTGCCAAAGCCTCGATATTTGCCAATTCAAAGGCATCCATCAGCTGCGAAATGTGATTGGCAGGGCTGTTCATTCACGAAGCTCCGGTATTTTCGAACAAATTTCCTCATTCTTGGCTGGAAAGTGTGAAGCAAGGGTTGATAAGCAAGTGATGGATTGCACCAAATTGTGCGGACGGGCATAAGGATGGGAAAATTTGCTGGATTCAGGTGCGAAATGGACGAAAAATGGCAGAAAAGCTTCCCCGTCTCATGGGATCAGTTCCATCGGGATGCCCGCGCGTTGGCCTGGCGCCTCTCAGCTGCAGGGCCATTTGACGCCGTCGTTGCCATTACCCGGGGCGGATTGGTGCCAGCCGCCATCGTTGCCCGTGAGCTCGGCATAAGGGTCATCGAGACGATCTGTGTGGCTTCCTACGATTACGACAGGCAGGGCGCCATCAGTGTTTTGAAAACCGTGAACCAATTCATTTTGGGCAAGGACAGGGGAGCCGGGGTTCTCATTATCGACGATCTTGTCGATACCGGCGCCACCGCCCGGGTAGTGCGGGAAATTCTTCCCAAGGCCCATTTTGCCACTGTTTATGCAAAGCCGCTTGGCCGACCGCTGGTTGACACCTTTATCACCGAGGTAAGCCAGGATACATGGATCTACCTGCCATGGGACATGGGCCTGCAGTTCACCCCGCCATTGGGTGATGGAGCAAAAGCCTAGGATTCTTGAATAAGCGGGCGTGGCGTAATGGTAGCCGCAACGGACTTAAAATCCGTTTTTCGCAAGGAAGTGCCGGTTCGAGTCCGGCCGCCCGCACCAGTCTTCGCCCTTCGGGCTACGCCTGGCGCAGCCAGGTGGAGCATGAAGGGTGAAGACTGTCCGGCGTAGCGCAGCGAAGACGGACTGGTTGGTTTGTTGTGAACGCTATGTGTTCAATCGAACCTGTCACGTGAGTTGTACGACCAAATCTGCAAAGTCCTGGGCCACTAAATCGAACTCCTCTGCAAATCCGGTATCCGTGTAGTCATCACCGGGATCCTCAAGTCTGGGTATGATATAGGCCGAACGGTAACCCGCTGCCATGCCGGCGCGTAGGTCACTTGGGTGGGAGGCCACCATCATAATATCCTTAGGTTCACAATCAACTATCTCGGCTGCTCGTGAGTAACAACGGGGATCAGGCTTGTAGATGCCGAGGATGTCACACGAAAGTATACTGTCCCAATTAATACCATTTTTCCGTGATGAACCTACAGCCATTGGCCAGCTTAGAATGGTCAGTGGCGCGACAATATATTGCACTCTCAGCGACGCAATTGCCTCACGCGCACCGGGCCAAGCGGGCATCCGACGCCATGAATGCGCGAGATCACTGCGGGCATCGCTCGCAAGTTCTGGCAACCCTGTCCACTTCCATAAGTCATTCATCACGGTTGCAAGTATCTGATCGGCAGTCAGCCAAGGCTCATCGCCTCTCATGATAGCTCCATTCAGTTCCATAAACTGAGAGCGACAGGCAATTGAAAAAGCTTGGCGGTCAGGTTGCGGCATACTTTGCAAAGGAACCACTCGGTCTAGAGTTTCTATAACAGCTGCGTTCCAATCAAACACTGTACCGCCAATATCAAATATGAGAACTTTCGCAGCCATG
>JANMPF010000151.1:0-3638 GCA_031369725.1 Rhodobiaceae bacterium
CCGCTGGTGCCGGAGGTGAGGTTGCATCTTGCCCATGAAGCGGTTCCCCTGTGGCAGAAAACCGAAGAGGAAATGGGCGAAATGGGCCTGCCGCCGCCGTTTTGGGCTTTTGCGTGGGCCGGGGGGCAGGCGTTGGCGCGCTACATATTGGATAATCCAGAACTGACGCATTCACGCAAGGTGTTGGACTTGGCGACGGGTTCTGGTCTTGTGGCGGTTGCTGCTGCACAAAGTGGTGGACACATCACGGCGGTTGATATTGATGAATTCGCTACTGCGGCTGCCGGCATGAATGCGAAGCTCAATAGCGTGAGCCTTGAAATTTGCTGTGAAGATTTGCTGGTCAAGATGCCTCCCTTGCTTGACGTCGTTCTGGTGGGTGACCTGTTTTATGAGAAAACCCTGGCCGAGCGCTGCCTTTCATGGCTGCGTTTGGCGCAGGCACAGGGCGCCACCGTGCTGATCGGCGATCCTGGCCGGAGCTATTTGCCAAAAGACCAGCTGGTGAAACTTGCAGAATACAATGTGCCGGTGACACGCGATCTGGAAGATGCAGAAATCAAACGGACGGCTGTGTGGCAATTATCGGCCTTACAGACGAGCCCGAATTGTTGAGCCACAGGGCCAGCATCAAAATTGCAAGCGAAACCCACAGCCAGATGTCGGTGGCACCACCGTAAAACATTGTGCCAAACACCACTGCTGCCGGGGTTGAAATATAAACCGCCTGGATAGTGTAAACCGCGCCCCTGTCACGGATGAGCGTGAAGAACGCGATGCGTTCAATGATCCACATGAAGCCTGCCACAGCCACGGTCCAATAGGCCCAGACGGGCGGAGTTGCAGCTGCCCACGGCGGATCAAAGTAAAACAGAAATGGAACAGCCACGAGGCCGGACCAGAAGCTTTCGGCAGCGCCAATTGAAAACACATCGGCATTCCTGGGCCAGTAACGGGCGGCGAACCAGTTATAGGCCGTATAGAGAACAGGCGTGCTGAAGGCGGCGATTGTCCACCAGGAAACCTGGCCTGACAGCATGCCCTGACGTGAAACAATGAGAATGGCGCTCGAAAGGAAACCCGCTGCAACCCCGCCTAAGCGGCGTGGAACGGCATTTTCCTGGCCGGTCACAAGGGCCACGAGATAATTGATCAAAGGTGCGGTTGAGATGATGATCGACATTTCGGCGGCGGGAAGATGGCGGATCATGTAAAGCCCGGTGGCGAAGGGCACATTCAGCAGCAGTGCACAACCCAGGCCGAACAGGACGATTTCCCGGCTGCTTTGCATCCTGGTGTTTGAGAGCCGCGCGGCAACGACGAGGCCAAGGCCCACACCAAATCCCGTATATGCAATCACATGGCTTGGCGGCATATGCAGGAACGCCATGGCCTTGTAAAGCGATTGGGACAACCCCCAGAACAGGCCAAGAAAAACAAAATAGACGAGATGGCGGGAAATCATCATTGGCGTTTGATTTGGCACTTGCTTAAACTTTTGGCTACTTGATAGTGTTGAATGACTGCCAATACATTAAGGAATATCCTAAAAGGGAACGCCCATGTCTGACAAGACCTATCCGGTTACCGCTGCCTGGAAAAAACACGCTTTGGTTGACAAGGCGGGCTATGCGAAAATGTATGCGGAATCAGTGAATTCTCCTGACAGGTTTTGGGCAAAACAGGCCAAAACCCTGGATTGGTTCAAGGCTCCTGCCAAAATCAAGAACACGTCGTTTGCCTATGACAAGGTTTCCATCAAATGGTTTGAAGATGGATTGCTGAATGTTTCCTGCAATTGTATTGACCGGCATTTGAAGAAGCGGGCGAAGCAGACGGCAATTATCTGGGAAGGCGACAATCCTTACGACGACAAGAAGATCACCTATGGCGAGCTCCATGCCCAGGTTTGCCGTTTTGCCAATGTGATGAAGGCACATGGTGTTGCCAAGGGTGACCGCGTCACGCTCTACATGCCAATGATTCCGGAAGCGGCCTATGCAATGCTCGCCTGTACGCGCATTGGAGCGGTGCATTCCGTTGTATTCGGCGGTTTCTCGCCCGATTCCCTTGCTGGCCGCATCAATGATTGCGGCTCCAAATTCATTATCACGGCGGATGAGGGCATTCGGGCGGGCAAAAAAATTCCGCTGAAGGCGAATACGGACGAAGCGCTGAAAAAATGTTCCGGAAATGAAAAGGTCTTGGTGGTGCGCCGCACCGGGGCTGCGGTACCTTTCGATGCTGCCCGCGATCTTTGGTATCATGATGAAGCGGCAAAAGTTCCAGCCGATTGCAAGCCGGAGAAAATGAAGGCGGAAGACCCGCTGTTTATTCTTTACACCTCTGGATCCACCGGAAAACCAAAGGGGGTGTTGCATACCACGGGCGGTTATCTGGTTTACGCGGCAATGACGCACCGATATGTTTTCGATTATCATGATGGTGACATTTACTGGTGCACGGCGGATGTGGGTTGGGTGACCGGTCACAGCTACATCGTTTACGGACCGCTGGCCAATGGGGCCACGACGCTGATGTTCGAAGGGGTTCCGAATTACCCCACGAATTCGCGCTTCTGGGACGTCATTGACAAGCACAAGGTGAATATTTTCTACACAGCACCCACAGCACTTCGCGCACTCATGGGGGCTGGCGAAGGCCCGGTGAAAAAAACCTCGCGCAAATCGTTGCGGCTTTTGGGTACGGTGGGTGAACCCATCAATCCGGAGGCATGGGAATGGTATCACCGGGTGGTGGGCGATGGCCGCTGCCCGATTGTGGATACCTGGTGGCAAACGGAAACGGGCGGCATTTTGATTACGCCGTTGCCGGGGGCCACCGAACTCAAGCCGGGATCGGCCACGCTGCCATTCTTCGGTTGCCAGCCTGCGCTGGTAGATGACAAGGGCGCATTTCTCGAGGGGGCCGCCTCCGGCAATCTGGTGATCAAGGATGCCTGGCCGGGCATGATGCGCACGGTTTACGGCGACCACGACCGTTTCGTACAAACCTATTTCTCGACCTACAAGGGCATGTATTTCACCGGCGATGGCTGCCGCAGGGATGAAGACGGCTACTACTGGATCACCGGCCGGGTGGATGATGTGATCAATGTTTCGGGTCACAGGCTGGGTACTGCGGAAGTGGAATCGGCATTGGTTTCCCACCCTAAAGTTTCTGAAGCTGCCGTTGTGGGTTACCCACATGACATCAAGGGGCAGGGCATCTATTGCTATGTGACGCTGATGGTTGGCCAATCGGGCGATGACAATTTGCGCAAGGATCTGGTGGCCCATGTGCGCAAGGAAATCGGTCCGCTGGCTACACCCGACAAGATTCAATTTGCACCCGGCCTTCCCAAAACCCGCTCCGGCAAGATCATGCGGCGCATCTTGCGGAAAATTGCCGAGGATGATTTCGGCGCGTTGGGGGATACCTCGACGCTCGCCGATCCTGCCGTGGTGGATGACCTGATTGCAAACCGGCAGAACCGAAGAGGGTAAGGCAATCCTCTCCCCCTGAGGAACCATTGCAAAATTCTGTGGATGTGATTCTGTGTTGCGAGATGAGGATTCGCGCCATGGCTTTGAAACAATCTGGACAGTTTAGTTTTGTTGATGCTCTGATGCCTTCGG
>JANMPF010000155.1:0-3793 GCA_031369725.1 Rhodobiaceae bacterium
CAAAATATCATTGAGATGCTTGCGGCAGGCTTTTTTCTCATGTGCGGCCACACCTTCGTGTTCCTTGCCTTTCGCCATGGGCAGGCTGCCGCCGTTGCCCCATTTTATTATAGCTTCACCCTGTGGGCCGTGTTGTCGGGCCTGGTAATCTTCCATGATGTCCCAAACTGGCTTTCAATTCTTGGAACAGTTTTCATTCTGGCCAGCGGTCTCGCCAGCATAGCCCTCGATAGAAATCACACGCTTCCGCCAAACCTGCCTGATCCCTGAGGCAACCAAGCCACCCAATTCAATGCTGGCACGGCGCTTGTTTACAGTGCGGATTAAGAAGAAAACCGCCCTCATCATCCTGAGGCGCCCGCATCTTTGCGGGCCTCGAAGGATCACGGGGCGTGCCTGCGGCAAGAGTGCTTCGAGGGCCGCGCGATCGCGCGGCCACCTCAGCATGAGGAAGTAACAAAAAAGGGCAGAATTTCTTCTGCCCTTTAAACTTTCAGTATGGGGGGATGAATTAAGCGGCAACCGCCTCTTCAGCCTTCATCGACGGACCGGAATCCTTGCCTTTGGCTGAAACATCGCGATCAACAAATTCAATCACCGCGATTGGCGCATTGTCGCCAAAGCGAAAGCCAGCCTTCATGACACGGGCATAGCCGCCGTGGCGGTCCTTGTAGCGCGCTGCCAGCACGTCAAACAGCTTCTTGACCTGCGTTTCATCGCGCACCTGCGCCATGGCCTGGCGGCGGGCATGCAGTCCGCCCTTCTTGGCAAGCGTGATCAGTTTCTCGATCACCGGGCGCAAATCCTTGGCCTTGGGCAACGTGGTAACAATCTGCTCATGCTTGATGAGAGCCGCTGACATGTTTGCAAACATTGCCAAACGATGTGGCACCGTGCGGTTAAACCGGCGGCCCTTGAATCCATGACGCATAACTGTTCTCCTTGAACCCGCCCCACCAAGGTGGGGCGCAACGTGAATTAGTAGTGGGTTTCAAACTTCTTGGCGAGATCTTCAATGTTCTCAGGCGGCCAGTTCGGCACTTCCATGCCGAGGTGAAGCCCCATCTGTGCCAGAACTTCCTTGATCTCGTTGAGCGACTTGCGGCCAAAGTTCGGTGTACGGAGCATTTCCGCTTCCGACTTCTGGATAAGGTCACCGATGTAAACGATGTTGTCGTTCTTCAGGCAGTTGGCAGAACGAACTGACAGTTCAAGCTCGTCAACCTTCTTCAGCAGGGCTGCGTTGAACTCAAGCTCAGGGCGCGCTTCTTCCAGCACAACCTTGGAAGGCTCGGCGAAGTTGATGAACACGGTAAGCTGGTCTTGCAGGATGCGGGCGGCATAGGCCACCGCATCTTCAGGCGTCATCGAGCCGTTGGTTTCAACGGTCATGATCAGCTTGTCGTAGTCGAGAATTTGGCCCTCGCGGGTGTTCTCGATCTTGTAGGACACACGCCGCACCGGACTGTAAATCGAGTCAACCGGAATGAGGCCAATGGGGGCATCTTCCGGCCGGTTGCGCTCGGATGAAATGTAACCCTTGCAGTTGTTCACGGTGAATTCCATGCGCACTTCAGCGCCTTCATCCAGCGTGCAAATCACGTGTTCCGGATTGAGAACATGAATGTCTGCCGTTTGCTGAATGTCGCCGGCACGCACCACGCCTGGACCTTCCTTGCGCAGGCTGACCCGCTTGGGGCCTTCCACATGCATGGCCAGGGCAATTTCCTTGATGTTCAAGACGATGTCGGTCACGTCTTCACGCACACCGGCAATCGATGAGAATTCATGCAGCACGCCATCAATCTGCACTGACGATACTGCTGCACCCTGCAGCGATGACAACAGGATGCGGCGCAGCGCGTTGCCAAGGGTCGTGCCAAATCCACGCTCAAGTGGCTCGGCGACCATGGTGGCAACCTTGCGGCGGTCACGGCCCGGCTGAATGTCGAGCTTGGTTGGGCGGATGAGTTCCTGCCAGTTTCTTTGATTTACATGCATGTCTTGCTATCCCGTGTGGTTCCCAGATGTTCGTCTCACCTGGTACTCGGCCTCTTTTATTGGGCTCCACGACAGGGAACCCGTAATTACCTGTTAGACGCGGCGACGCTTCGGAGGGCGGCAGCCATTATGTGGAATTGGCGTAATGTCGCGAATCGAAGTCACCTGCAAACCGCAAGCCTGCAACGCCCGAAGCGCTGATTCACGGCCCGAACCGGGACCTGTTACTTCAACTTCAACCGTGCGCATGCCGTGTTCCATGGCAGCGCGCGCAACTTGCTCACCGGCCATCTGGGCAGCATAAGGTGTTGATTTGCGTGAACCCTTGAAGCCAAGCTTTCCAGCCGAGGCCCAGACAATGGTATTACCCTGAACATCGGTAATGGTGATCATCGTGTTGTTGAACGATGAGTTGACGTGAACAACTCCCGAGGAGATGTTCTTGCGCTCTTTACGGCGCGGACGGGCAGCTTCTTTAGCCATGACTGTTTATTCCTTATTTCTTCTTGCCAGCGATGGCTTTGGCCGGACCTTTACGGGTGCGCGCATTGGTATGGGTGCGCTGGCCGCGAACCGGAAGTCCCTTGCGGTGACGCAAACCACGATAGCAGCCCAAATCCGTCAAACGCTTGATATTCATCGAAACTTCGCGGCGAAGGTCACCCTCCACCACATAGTCGCGGTCAATCACTTCACGAATTGCCAGAACTTCGGCATCGCTTAGCTCATTCACTCGCTTGGAGTGCGGAATTTTCACCTTGTCACAAATTTCGACAGCATTTACCGGGCCGATTCCGTGAATGTAGCGCAGCGAAATAACCGCACGCTTGTTGGTTGGTATGTTTACGCCTGCAATACGGGCCACTCGTTTTCTCCTAATCTTTCCAAGGGCTTAAAACCCCCGGCAACAATTCACTCGTCAGTCACACCTGTCGCCACAATAGCGCAAAGCCGCGCTCTGGAAAGTTTCCCTTCCCAAGCCAGCTCTTATGCAGACCAATATTGGGCTGTCTTTAGGGTGGAATCGCTTACGCGTCAACCGTAGAAGCCAGCTTAATTTAGCCCTGCACCCCGTCTAATATGCGACCGATTGCAGCCGTCACCTGGGTGATGTCTGCCATCCCGTCCACACTGTGCAAATTGCCTTGGGCCGCGTAATATTTCACCAGCGGGGCCGTTTGCTTGTTATATACCGTCAGCCGGTCTCTCACCGTCTTTTCATTGTCGTCAGCCCGGCGGGTGAACTCTTTGGAGCCACACACGTCGCAAATTCCATCCACTTTTGGGCGGGCATAGTTGTCATGATAGCCTTGCCCGCACGCGGCACAGGTAAAGCGCCCGGAAATGCGGCCAACCAGCACTTCATCGTCAACTTTCATCTCAACCACGGCATCAAGCTTCTGCCCCCGCAATGCCAGCATTTTTCCCAAAGCCTCGGCCTGCGCCGGAGTTCTGGGGAACCCGTCGAAAACCACGCCGGACTTGATGTCAGGTTGGTTCATCCGCTCATCCACAACCGCCAGGATCACATCGTCAGAGACCAGTTCTCCCCGGTCCATGATCGCCTTTGCCTTGCGGCCATACGCGGTTCCCGCAGCAACCGCCGCCCGCAGCATGTCGCCCGTTGAAAGCTGTTTTAACCCGCGTGTCTCCTCAAGAACCTTGGCTTGCGTGCCTTTGCCGGCACCCGGAGGTCCCAGAAGTATAATGTTCATTTACGGTTGCCGCGCAATCTGGATTTCTTGATCAGGCCTTCATATTGCTGGGCATAGAGATGCCCCTGCAGTTGCGC
>JANMPF010000176.1:0-1538 GCA_031369725.1 Rhodobiaceae bacterium
CGGATTTCAAATGTTCCCAAGCCGTTTCGAAAACACCGGCAATGCCGACACCTCCGCCGATGAACACGGCGTCAGGCGCTTTTGCTCCAGCCAGCGAGTCGGGCGCATGGCCGCCCACAATTTTCAGACGTGGCGTGCCCAGCTGATCAGCATTGTGGGCAATCATTTTCAGGCGTTCGGCATTGTGCTCAAAAGCAACAGCCTCGCAACCCCGCGTACTGCGCATCCATTCGATTGCAACCGAGCCGCAACCCGCACCGATGTCCCACAGGAGTTGATCGGGGGCGGGTGCGAGTGCGGAAAGTGTGGCGCAGCGCACTTCGCGTTTGGTGAGCTGGCCATCATGCAAGAAAGCATCATCGGGAAGGCCCGCAAGGCGCGACCAGATTTTCGCGTTCGGCCCGGCGATGCATTCAATGCCAAGTGTGTTGAGGTCGGAAAATTTCACGCCTGGAACAGCATCAGTGATGAAGCGAGATTGTCTTTCGTGGTCGCCGCCCATGTTTTCCAGCACATTGATGACACTTTTGTCAAACCCACGTGTCAGCAGACGCCGTGCAACTTCGGGAATGGTGGTAGCATCCGCTGTAAGCACGATGAGCCGTGCAGCGGGCTGGATGAAGGATTCAATGTTGGCAGCATCACGCCCATGCAGCGTGAGCGTATCGCAATCAGGAAGTGACCAGCCGAGGCGGGAGGCCGCCTGCGAGAAGGCCGAGAAATGGGGAATGATGCTCATTTCCTCAAATGGAATGAATTCAAGCAGCTTGCGGGCAACGCCATAGTTCATGGGATCGCCGGTGGCAAGGATCACCGTGTTGCGACCGCGCAGTGGTTTGATTTGTTCAACAACGGCGGAGAAGGGTTGCGGCCATTCCAGGCGCTCGGCCCGGTTCACCGGAACAAAGCCCAACAGGCGCTGCGAACCCACGATCACATCGGTGTGCTGCAAAATGAGTTTGGCGCGGGCTGAAAGGCCATCAAAGCCGTCTTCTCCCATGCCGATCACGGTGAGCCATTTTGTCATGCGAGGCCTTTCGATAGCGCATTTACCAAGGCTGCTGCCATGGCCGAACCGCCACGCCGCCCAAGTATTGTTGCATAGGGAATGCCGCGTGGATTTCTCACCAGTTCGTCTTTTGATTCTGCCGCACCGACAAATCCCACCGGGAAGGCGGCAATGGCAGCAGGTTTGGGGAATCCTTCATCAATTAGTTCCAGCAGGCGGAAAAGGGCAGTCGGCGCATTGCCAATCACCACGAGTGCACCTGGCAGATGGGGTGACCACAATTCCACGGCAGCGGCTGAACGGGTGGTTTTCGTCGCCACGCCAATCTCGCGGGCGCAGGGATCATTCAGTGTGCAGATGATAGTGAGTGATTTGTCGGTAATGCCGTAGCGTACCATTTCCGCGTCGGTGAGAACGGGTCTATGCAAGGCTTTGGTGGCTGCTGCCGCAAAGTCAGCGGAAATGCGCAAGTCATTCATTGCATCCACCATGCCACAGGCATGAATTATGCGAATGGCGATGGCCTGCG
>JANMPF010000201.1:0-2357 GCA_031369725.1 Rhodobiaceae bacterium
CAACAGTTGCCATGTCAAAGGGGTTAAGTTCAAAGGCACCCAGCGGACCGTTCCAGACAATGGTTTTGGCGGCATCAAAGGTGGCATTGATTCGGCCGACCGTATCGGTGCCCGCGTCCAGGATCATGTCGTCTGCGGCCACGTCTTTGAGGTTGATATTGCGGCTGGGTGAGTTGGCCTTGAATTCCTTGGCCACCACAACATCGGTTGGCAGCAGCAATGTGCAGCCCCTGGATTTTGCAGTTGCGATGATTTCCCTGGCGGTTGGCAGCAGGTCATGCTCGCAAAGGGATTTGCCGACCGGGTATCCTTGGGCGCTCAGAAATGTGTTGGCCATGCCGCCACCGATGACGATGGTATTGGCAAGGCCAGAAAGATTGCCGAGAAGTTCGAGCTTGCTGGAAACCTTGGCTCCGCCGACGACAGCCACCAGCGGGCGCTTGGGGTTTTCGAGAGCCGCCTCGAGGGCACGCAATTCAGCTTCCATGGCGCGGCCCGCATAGGCTGGAATGATATGGGCAATGCCTTCGGTCGAAGAGTGGGCGCGGTGGGCGGCGGAAAAGGCGTCATTCACAAAAAAATCACCGAGGCTCGCCAACATTTTGGCAAAGCCCACGTCATTTTTTTCCTCGCCTGCATTGTAACGGGTGTTTTCCATCAACACGCATTCGCCGGGCTTTGCATCGACCTTGGGGGCTACAAACCAATCGGTGAAAATGAACTTCACCGGGCGGCCGAGAATTTTTTCCAATGCCGGAGCAACCGGCCGCAATGACATTTCTGGCACGACCTTGCCCTTTGGCCGGTCGAAATGGGCAAGCACGATAACGGCGGCACCTTTGTCAAGAAGTTCGCGGATGGTTGGCACCACGCGATCGATGCGCGTGGTGTCGGAAACGCTGCCATTTTCAACCGGCACGTTGAGGTCCACACGAATGACAACGCGTTTGCCGGACACATTGACATCATCAAGGGTTTTAAAGGCTGGCATTGCTACTCCTTGAATCCCCTAACCCTCATCCTGAGGTGCGAGCGGAACGCGAGCCTCGAAGGATAGCCCCATTCGCGGGACTGTGGCCCTTCGAGGCCGCGCCCTTGGCGCGGCACCTCAGGGTGAGGGAGTGAGGAGGGTTTCAGAACTGACATTGATTACTTTTTCGCGGCTTTGACAATGGCTTTGGCGGTTATGCCGAAGTGCTTGTACAGTGCTTCTGCCGGGCCCGATGCGCCGAAGCTTTTCATGCCGATGAAGGTGCCGTCATTGCCGATGAAGCGGTTCCAGCCTTGGGCAACACCTGCCTCAATGGCGATGCGTTTTTTTTCGGTGCCCAACAGTTTCTCTTTGTAAGCCCTGGATTGCTTTTCAAAGAGTTCAAAGGAGGGAACCGATACAACACGGGTTGGCGTTCCGGCCTTCTCCAATATAGCCTGGGCTTGCATGGCGATTTCAACTTCTGAGCCGGTTGCGAATATTACCACTTTGGCTTTCTTCGACGCCGGCGAAATTTCATAAGCGCCTTGGGCACAGAGATTTTTGGGCGAATAGGTGAGGCGCGCCGGTTTCAATTTCTGGCGCGTCAGCACAATCATGCTGGGGCTTTTGGTTGACTGCAATGCCAGTTGCCAGCACTCCACGGTTTCCACCGCATCGCAGGGGCGCAAGCTCAGCAGGTTTGGCATGGCGCGCAAGGCAGCCAGGTGTTCCACCGGCTGGTGGGTTGGGCCATCTTCACCGAGACCAATGGAATCATGGGTCATCACGAAGATCGACCGAATGCCCATGAGCGCTGCAAGCCTTATGGAAGGCCTGCAGTAGTCGGTAAAGCACATGAAGGTGCCGCCATATGGGATAACGCCGCCATGCAGCGCCATGCCGTTCAGGGCCGCCACCATGCCATGCTCACGAATGTGTAATAGACATAGGTTTGGGCATAGTCGGCGGCGGTCAGGGCTTTTTGATCCTTGGATTTGGTGTTGTTGGAGCCGGTGAGATCGGCAGAGCCACCAATGGTTTCAGGTACCGCAGGATTGATCACGTCGAGTGCGTTCTGCGATGAGTTGCGGGTGGCAATCCACGGCGGGTCCTTGGCGAGAAGTTTTTTGTAGTCGGCAATTTTGTCATCAAAGCCACTGGGCAATTGGCCTGACATGGCACGATTGAATTCAGCCTTGGTGGAAGAAGCGGCAAGGCGCTTTTCCCAAGCCAGGCGCATGTCGCGTCCGCGCTCGCCGGCATTGCGCCAGGCATGCAAAATATCTTCTGGAATTACGAAAGGCGGATAATCCCAGCCCAGGGCTTTGCGGGCACCGGCAATTTCTTCAGCCCCCAGGGGCGAGCCGTGCACGCCGGATGTACC
>JANMPF010000207.1:0-5532 GCA_031369725.1 Rhodobiaceae bacterium
TGAAAACCCTCGGCGCCAAAACCAGCAATTTGGCATATGAGCAACGCATCGAAACAACGCTTGATGAACTGGCGGCCCATCTTGAGACGCATATGGATCTCGACCAGCTTCTCGCACTGGCAGGTGAGATATGATCTTTCATTTTGCCGGCACAGCTCTGGCTCTGATCATTGAGCGCCTCGTTGGCTACCCCAAACCGCTCTACCGGAAAATTGGCCATCCGGTGGAATGGATTGGCAGGCTGATTGCAAAGCTCGAGGCAGACTTGAATCGCGGAGACTCCAGGCGATTGAAAGGCATTGCAGCCTGCGTTCTTCTTCTAGTGATCGTTGTTATCCCATCGCTGTTCATTTCCGCCCTTCTCGTGCACATAAAATTTGGCTGGATCGTGGAAGCGCTGCTTGCCACGACATTCATTGCGCAACATTCGATGGCAGAACACGTCAGTGCTGTTGCCAAGGGCTTGAACGTTTCTTTGCATGAGGGCCGCACGGCAGTAGCCAAGATTGTGGGGCGCGACCCAACCAGCCTCGATGAATCTGCCATATCGCGCGCCGCCCTCGAAAGCCTGGCCGAAAACACCTCCGATGGCATCGTTGCACCTGCCATGTGGTTCGCCCTCCTCGGCCTTCCCGGCATTGTGATGTATAAGGCCATCAACACGGCGGACTCGATGGTTGGCCACAAGTCGGAACGTTATCGCGATTTCGGTTGGGCAGCAGCTCGGCTTGATGATCTCGTCAATCTCCCCGCATCTCGTCTATCGGGATTGCTGTTTGCGGCCGCCGCTGCCTGGAATGATCGGCAGCGTGGCATTGATGCCGTGCGCGCCATGTGGCGTGATGCTTCCAAACACCAGTCCCCCAATGCGGGCTGGCCCGAGTCAGCACTTGCCGCAAGCCTGGCCGTCAAATTCGGTGGCCCGCGCTGCTATGACGGCGTGTTGGTTGATCTGCCGTGGCTGGGTGATGGCCGCGAAGTTCTCACCCGCGATGATATTTCAAAGGGCCTCAGGCTTTACGCGACCGCGATGACAATGCTCTTCGCAGCGTCGCTGGCTTGCGCCTTGCTTTTTTAAGAACCATTGGCAGGCCAGCCGTTACCAAAACCACTTCGTTGCAAACCGCCGCCAGGTGCTGATTGGCAAATCCCTGCTCATCCCTGAAGGCACGAGCCAGCGCATTGTCGGGCACAATTCCCTTACCCACCTCGTTGGAGACCACAACCACCCGTGCTTTCACTGATTTCAGGGCAACCCCAAACTTTGCCACTTCCGCTTTCACATCACGCTTTGCATGCATTAAATTGCTGATCCAGAACGTGACGCAATCGACAAGAATAAATCGTCCCTTGGCATCCAGTTTCTGCAGCGCCTCTACCATGTCCAGCGGCGTTTCATGGGTTTGCCAATTGGCACCGCGCTGTTGTCTATGGGCCTCGATGCGGGCGCGCATTTCAGCATCAAAAACTTCCGCTGTGGCAATGTAGAATTTCTCGCCCCGCCCAAGGCCCTCCGCAAAGCGGCTCTTGCCGGACCGCGCACCCCCCAATACCAGTGTGACTGTCATGATGTTGCCTTTGGAATTCGTGCGATGAAATGGCCCCGCATGGCGTCGGGCCACTCCCGAAACGGCACTTCGCCTGTTTCCGTGGCCCCATGCAAGTCATACCAGGCAAGGATGGCTTCCGCTTGCGCCTTGCTTGGAACGTGATGGCCCGTGAAATAGCTGAAACGCTCATCATCTTGAAAAACCACGCTGCAATGCTGCGTGCAATTCCACAGGCAGGCCTGGGTTTGAATGCGCACGTCGCTCCGCGCCTTCTCGGCCAGCACATCCTGCATATGGGCAATCAACGTCGCACCGCCGGTGCGCCCATCGCTGCCCACTTTCGCTTCGGTGGAGTGCCGGCAGGTCGTGCAAAATATCAAAGAACGCATGGTGCTTGCTAGATTCCCGGTGGGGTTGCTAAGGTTGGTCCTCTCAATGGTGGCAAAGCCCACGCCTGTCAACGCAAACGAAAGCGACATGAATTTCTCCCGCATCGCCTTTTTGGCCGCCGATACCCCTGAAGCGCGCAAAGCCCATACCCGGCTTGCCCGGCGCTATGGCAACGTGACACCTGAAGATGCCGGTATTGTGGTGGCCCTGGGTGGCGATGGCCACATGCTGCAGATACTTCACCGTTTCGTTTCCACCGGTATTCCCATTTACGGCATGAACCGGGGCTCTGTTGGCTTTCTGATGAATGACTACGCCGAGCTGCAGCTGGTTGAACGCCTGCGTGCCTCGGAACTCACCACCATCCGCCCCTTGCGCATGATCGCCATCGATGAAAGCGGCAAGTCGCACAAGGCCATTGCCTTCAACGAAGTATCCTTGCTGCGGCAACGCTCGCAAGCGGCCAAATTGCAAATCACGGTTGATGGCAAAGTGCGATTGGAAGAACTGATATGTGACGGCCTGTTGCTTTCAACACCAGCCGGAAGCACCGCTTATAATCTTTCAGCCCAGGGCCCGATCTTGCCGGTGAATTCACCGCTTCTTGCATTGACCCCGATCAGCGCTTTCAGGCCAAGGCGGTGGCGCGGTGCCGTTCTGCCTCACAATGCAAAGGTTACAATTTCAGTTCTTGAACCCGACAAGCGCCCCGTAGCCGCCGTGGCCGACCACGTGGAAGTGCGTCATGTAAAAACGGTCGAGATCGCCGAAGATAAAAAGCGTTCGGTAAAAATCCTGTTCAATCCCGGCCACAGCTTGGCCGAACGGGTGCTGAACGAACAGTTCAAGTTTTAAGCCGCGCGGACGATATCAGCGCGCAGCCGCATGGCAATCTTGCGAACCCGGTCTTCGGCAAAGCGGCCGATAAATTCCAGGTTCTTGCTGCGCTCGCTGGTTTGCATGTGCTCGTAACGTGTCATCAACGCTTCAATAAGGCGGCGGCCAAAGGCCTCCGGATCAAGTGGCAGCTTCTCTTCCCGTGCGTCCTTCACCACATCACAGGCCGCCTGCAACAACCCGTAACACGATTGCGGCAGGCCGGATTTGTTGAGCAGGGATTTAAGCCCCATGAGCCCGCGGCCAAACATGAGCTCTTGGGCGCGCACCAGCGTCACATTGGAAAGATGTGCCAGTGACCATTGCACCACCTTCATTTCGCCAATTGCGGCTGCCCGCAAAATGATCGATGCAATGAGCATGTTCCTGGATACCAGAAACGGAATGGCCTGCGCCAGTTCCTGATTGCTCGCTTCGACCAGAATACGCAAGATCGCCGTATCTTCGGCATCTGCCACAAGCTCTGCCGCGTCATTGGCAGCAATCCAGCCCTTTTCAGCCATCAGTTGGTGCATCCGGTTGGAGGCGCGCTTGGCTTGCATGATGCGCAAATCGAGCGGCAGGTTGGTGCGGCTAATCAGCAGCTCCGACATTTCCGGAACCTGCCCAAAGCGGGTGTAAAGTGTGCGATAGGCGCCATCATCAAATTGCACAAACTGATTGTCAAACAATGCCAGACAGGTTTCGAGCGAGCCAGCCTTGATCGCGTAAGCCAATGCTTCGGCCGACAAGTCGGATCGCAAGACCACGATGCGCTGGCGCGGCTCGTCACCCACCCGCAATACGGCAAGCATGTGCCAATGATTGAGCGCTGGCGTAAAGCTGAGGAACGGCAGTGCGATGTCGTCATCATCGGCAATAATGGAAAACACGATATCGGCATGCAGGTCATCAATGGACATGAGTCCATCAACCAGCGCGCGGCGCACTTGTCTGTCCGGATCCACGGCAAGTTTCAAGACCACGGGAACAATCTGATTGCGGTCTATTTCGGGGTTTTCAGGATTGCCCAAAAATTCCGCAAGCTGGGCAGCGAGCTTGCAGCGCGATTCAACATCGCTGTTTTCGATGACGTTGTGAAAAACTGTTGTGTCGAGGCTGGGCTTGGGTTCAACGCGCATGACGGGGCCAATCAAACAATATTCGATCAGTTCAAGCTAGGAGCCAAGCATTAACAATTGGTTCACCATGCCCGTTCAGACATCATAAAGATTCAAAGTTAGATGACACCCGCTTGATGAAGTTTGAATTGCAGGAGTTCCCGGTCAAACGGTTGCATGATAAAATCTGCCGCACCTTCCAGAATGGACTGGCCAATTTCAGCAGCATCCGGCGTGTCGGCATAAAGAATGACCACCGTTTTCTTGCCGCGCGGGGTGCGCCGGACCAGCCGGATGAAATCGCTGGCGGCCATGCCTTCAGTTGCGGCGGCCATTACGACAACAGCCGGAAAATTGTCATTGCAGTATTTCAGCCCGTCGATGGCAGCAGAACTCTCGGCAAAGCTCAAGCCCAGATCACCCAGCAATAGCGAAACACGCTTGCGTTCGGTGGCGTCCTTGTCGATCAGCAGGCACTCAACCATTTCACCAGTTCCTTCGTCCAGGTAACGATATTCCTGCCCCCAGGTATTCGCGTTACCTCGACTCCTGCGCCTGCATGGTTAACGAGACGTTAAGCGTCTTATCCACAGGTTTTCCACAGGATTTAACATACTGAATTCACTAAACAATAGTGAGTTATCAACTGGATTGTGAACTATGGCAGGATTGCGGCGTTCTGCTCCCGTTCACGACTCGTGGGCCGCGACTCGGGTTGCATCCAGGGACTAGCAAAGGTTGTGTCAATCGGGGCGTCTCATGCGCCAGACCTTGTCAATCGTGGCATATTCCGCATAACCCAGCCGATTGATCATTTGCATGGCAGCGGAATTCACCCGCCCTTCCTCAATAAACCGGTCATCAATATGAATGCCGATGATGCGGCCCACAATCAGCCAGTTCGAAACCTTCCCCTCATCGTCGGGCAATTCCATGATCTTGTGCATACGGCACTCAAGACACGCAGGACTCTCCGCCACACGCGGTGCCTTGATGAATTGGCAATGGGCTTTGGTGAGACCCGCCAGCACAAACTCATCAATTTGCGGCGGCACCACGGCAGAACTTCTGTTCATGGCCTCGCGCAAGGCAAAGGTGGCAACATTCACGGCAAATTCGCCGGTGGCCTGGATATTGCGCAAACTGTCCTTAAAGCCGCTTGAGCCAATGGCCACATAATGCGGCCGCTCAGAAACGAGATTGAAGAAACT
Source organism: Rhodobiaceae bacterium (assembly GCA_031369725.1). Taxonomy (GTDB): domain Bacteria; phylum Pseudomonadota; class Alphaproteobacteria; order Rhizobiales; family Aestuariivirgaceae; genus Aestuariivirga. The sequence continues at coordinate 5,149 of JANMPF010000207.1, forward strand.
GTAGGGAGCAAGATTTGCAACGCCATCTTGTGACAGGGTTGAAAGCCAGCCAATGGGGCGAGCCGCAAGTGCTTTGAGTGGATCAACCGCAAAGCCATGGTCGTTGCGAATTGCATCATAAAACATTTACAGTGACCTCAAGAGAGAGGGCAGCTCAGCAATGCTGGCAACCGTGTGGTCAGCCAGATGGGCAATCTCGTCATGGGCCGCATTGCCCGTGAGCACCGCAATGGCAAGCCCCGCCCCACCATTGCGAGCCTCCTCCATGTCATGGGAATTATCACCAACCATGGCGATTTCCGCTGCCTTCAAACCCATGCTTTTGGCAAATTTCCGGATCATGTCGCCTGATGGTTTTGGTACTGGCACCGTATCGGCTGCGAT
>JANMPF010000247.1:0-10806 GCA_031369725.1 Rhodobiaceae bacterium
CAAATCTTTGGCGATTTATGGGCGAACTGAATGGTGCAGGTGGGTTTCAGCTGAATACTTATGAAGACATCCTGAAATATTCGACGGATCATCCGGAAGAATTCTGGTCAAGGCTGTGGGACTTTTGTGGCGTCAGGGCACAGACACAAGGCGAACGGGTGCTTGTTGATGGTGACAAAATGCCAGGCGGACGCTTCTTTCCCGAGGCAAAATTGAACTATGCCGAAAACCTTCTGAAACGAAATGACGATGAACCGGCATTGATATTCTGGGGTGAAGACAAGGTCAAAACAGCGTTAACCTGGGCCGAACTCAATGCCCGCGTGGCGCAAACCCATCGCGCTTTGTCAAAAGCAGGCATCAAGGCAGGTGACCGGGTGTGTGCCGTGGTTCCCAATCATCCTGAAACCATAGTTGCTTTCCTCGCCGTGGCCTCGCTTGGCGCCATTTGGTCTTCTTGCTCGCCGGATTTTGGCGAACGCGGCATTCTTGATCGCTTTGGCCAAATTGAACCCAAGCTCATGTTCATCTGTGATGCCTATTTCTATGGCGGCAAAACCCACGGGCTTGTCGAAAAAATTGCCAAGGTATTGCCGCAATTGCCAAGCATCGAGCGCACCCTGGTTATTGACTACACGGGCGAAGCCGCAAACGTGGCCGCACAATTGCCACATGCCCAATCATTGAAAGAATTTCGTGACCATGAAAGCAAGGCCGCAATCACCTTTGCCCAAATGCCGTTCGATCATCCGCTCTATATTCTCTACTCGTCAGGCACCACCGGCATTCCAAAATGCATCGTCCACCGTGCCGGCGGAATTCTGTTGAAACATTTGAGTGAGATCGTTCTGAACACCGATGTAAAACCCGGTGACCGCCTGTTCTACTTTACCACCTGCGGCTGGATGATGTGGAATTGGCTGGTGAGCGGCCTGGCAGCAGGCGCTACCCTCCTGCTCTATGATGGCTCGCCATTCTATCCAAATGAGCGTGTGCTGTTTGATTTCGCCGATGCCGAGCGCATGAATATTCTTGGCACCTCAGCCAAATACATCGACTCCCTTCGCAAAACCGGCTGGCGTGCCATTGACACTCACCAGCTCACTGATCTGCGCGCCATCATGTCCACGGGCTCACCGCTGAGTGCGGAGAATTTTGACTTCATCTACCAGGCAGTGAAATCCGACGTGCATCTTGCGTCGATTTCCGGCGGCACGGATATTTGCGGCTGCTTCGTTGGCGGCAATCCCTTGTCGAGCGTGTGGCGTGGTGAAATACAGGGCCCGATGATCGGCATGTCCATGGACGTGCTTGATGACAGTGCCAGGCCGGTGCGCGAGGCAAAGGGCGAACTCGTTTGCACCAAGCCGTTTCCGTCGATGCCCGTCATGTTCTGGAATGATGCCGATGGCCAAAAATATCACAACGCCTATTTCGCCCGCTTTGCGAATATCTGGTGTCATGGTGACTTTGCTGAAATCACCGGCCACAACGGATTGATCATTCATGGCCGCTCCGATGCCACGCTGAACCCCGGCGGCGTGCGCATTGGCACGGCCGAGATCTACGCCCAGGTTGAACGCATTCCCGATGTGGTTGAGGCCTTGGCCATTGGCCAGGACTGGGACAATGACGTTCGCGTGGTGCTGTTTGTGAGATTGGCAGCCGGCAAATCACTTGACGAAAAACTGGTGGCCCGCATCAGGAAACAGGTGAGGGAGGGTGCTTCGCCACGCCATGTACCTGCGGTAATTCTGGCAGTTGCCGATATTCCACGCACCAAGTCCGGCAAGATAACCGAGCTTGCGGTACGCGAAATCGTTCATGGCCGCGAGGTTAAAAATCAGGAAGCGTTGGCCAATCCGGAGGCTCTCGAGCTGTTTCGCAATATCGCTGAACTCAATCCGCAAGAACGCGGGTTGTGGGGAACGTAAGCTCGATAAGCGTTCCCTTGCGAGGCTCGCTTGAAATGTTGAATGTCGTGCGGTTGGCCTCCGCCAATGCCTTGGTAAGCGGCAAGCCGAGGCCAGTGCCCTGTACTTCGCGGCCAGCGGTCACCACCCGTTTGAATGGTTCCAGTGCGTCACGCAATTGCTCCTCATTCATGCCGATGCCGGTATCCTTCACGCGGAACTTGAGTTCACCTGATTGGTTCATGATGGCAGAAACGATCACCTGGCCGCCCGGATCGGTAAACTTGATGGCATTTGAAAGAACATTGAGCATGATCTGCCGCATGGAGCGCTGGTCGGCAACCACATTCGGAAGGTCCGCGGGCATCGCCTTGCGAATGACCACGCGGGCTCCCGTTGCTGCCTCCTGCAACATTTTCATGGCGTTGTCGGCCGTGTCATTCAAATTGACCGCGGTGAAATTAAGCTCAAGTTGGCCGGCCTCAACCTTTGAAAGGTCAAGCAGGTCATTGATCAGTGACAGCAGCAGGCCACCGCTTGAGTGGATGTCATTCACATATCCGCGGTATTTTTCATTCTTGATTTCACCAAAGCGCTCAAGCCGCATGACTTCCGAAAACCCCATGATGGCATTCAGGGGGGTGCGCAATTCATGGCTGATGCGGGCCAGAAACTCGGACTTCTGGCGGCTCATGGCCTCGGCCACTTCCTTTGCATCGCGCAGCTCCGCTTCGGTGCGCTTCCACTGCGTGATATCGCGCACCACCGCACAGAAGGCTGAACGCGACGTCTTGGATTGCAGCGCCCCGATCGTCAAAAACAGCGGAACCGTTCCGCCCTGCTTCACAACGGCATTCACTTCACGCCCATCATTAAATACGCTCGCCAAACCAGGTCCCTGCAAGGCGCTAAGATAATCGCGCACGATCTTGGCGCTTTCTGCTGCCAGCAAATCACTGAATGGCTTGTCGGCAACTTCAGCGATGCGGTAGCCGAATATGGCTTCGGCACCCGCACTGAAAGTATGAATCTTGCCCGCCTTGTCGAGCGTGATAATGCCATCCGCAGCCGTATCCAGAATGGCACGCAATTCATCATCGGCAACCGGGGCTATGTTTTCGGGTTCTGGCAAAGGCAGCTTTGCGACCTCATCAGCGGCTTCAATTTTAGGCTCAGCAATGACCTCCGCAGGTGCTGGGGTCTCTATTGCAACTGGCGCAGAAACCATCGGGGCGACTTCCCGCAGGGTAAACTGTCGCGCTGGACCCTGGAGCCAGGCAATCGTTGCCACGTGTGCTTCCAAGGTGAATTCTGAATTGTCCTTGAGCTTTATGGTCGTGGGCTGCAACGGTTGCGTGAGTTGGGCAAACAGATTCCAAACCGCATCGTCGTTGATCAGTTCTGCCAACGATGCATATCCAAAAAAGGCTTGCGCCCGCGGATTGGCATAAAGAATTTGCGCAACCTTGGTAATGATGACGGGCTCTTTTATGGCATCAATTGCTTTCGTAACAATCTCCGGAACCATTGTGGGATTGCGCCTGGTTTTTTGCACCACGGGAATTATGGCGGTTGCCGGATTGGCGGAAAATTCATTCAGTACCCGGCCAAGCTGCTGGAATGCTTCTGCGTCAGAGGCGGCAAAATGCGGCCTGGTTTCAGGCTCCTTCGAGTGCGTTAGCATTGACCGTTCCACGGCCCGCCGGTCTGTTAGGTCATCGAGAAGGAGCATGGCAAAGGCAACCGGGTCGGCCTCGCTGCCCAGCTTTCGCAACGTGATGCGGAAGTCACGCCTGCCGATCTTCGTGGCGATGTGGGCTATGTCACTCACGGTTCCGGTTGCTGCAAGCCGGGCCAGCAGTTCATCGACCAGGGCAGAATTTCCGATGAGCCCATTCAGGCTGGCGCGTTGTTCTGATCCAAACACCAGCTTTGCCGCCGCGTTCATTCCATGCAACGAGCCATCATGGCCCACAAATGCAGCAGCCGCCGGCAGCAGGTCAAAGGCATGCGCAAGCTTTTGCGGCGGAATTTCCGTGGTTGAGGAATTTTGCAATGGTGCCACAACCAAAACACCTGCCCGCCCATCGGCAAGCGCATGAATGGAACATCGGCAAGGTAGCGGAACCGTGTGGCCGGAAGACGGGAAATGCAGGATTGCCATTTCCACCTGTCCCCGTTGCAGTCTGTGGGAATAGCCCATAATCCGCTCTACCCCGGGCTCGGCATGGTCAAACGGCCGGTCAATAAGATCAAACACGGACGAGCCGCCAAAATACGTCACACCAGCAGCATTTGCCCAAACAATGCGCCCGCGCGCGCCATCCCACAGCCATGCGGCCTCAGGCACATTTCGCAGGTCTTCCAGTGTTGGCCCATCGCTTTTCGTCAATACATTCTTACGGCGGGCATTGCCCAGCCTGCTCCCCAACGATTACCAAACACACAGCCGCCCATCCCAGGCAGGTTAATTCTTTGCTAATGAACTAAATCAATTTTTTTAGTTCCCGTCCACCTTTGGTTAACCGGCTGTCACAGAAAAATGCAAATGTGCTGCAGTGCAAGAATTATGTTGCAACGCACAATAATTGCCCTTATATGGCTCTTAGAGATTATTCTGCCCTTAACCGCCATGGAGACTGATGATGAGTGCCAAGAAACCCAAATATGAAAACACTGCGGAAGTTCAAACCGAAGCTGTCGATTTTGCGCAAAAATCAGTAGATCAGGTCCAGGTCGCATTCGAGAAGGCAAGCGTTGCAACCCGGGAAAATGTGGGCGTGCTTGACACCGTTGCCACCTCCTACAAGTCAGGTGTGGTCGATTTCCAGAAAAAGGCGATGGAATTTGCCAACATGAACATGGAGCAGGCCTTTGCCTTTAGCCGCAAGCTGTTCGCGGTGAAGGAGTTTGGTGAAGTGGTTTCGCTTCAGCAGAACTTTGTTGCCGAGCAAGCTGAATCATTTAAGGCCCAGGCTGGCGAACTGAATGAAATTGCCTTGCGCGTTTCCGCCGAAGCTACCAAGCCACTGACCGAGAGCTTTGAAAAGTCTCTCCAGACTTTCACCAAGTCTTTCGCGGCTTAGTTCAAGGATCGAACCATCAGGGCCCGTGGTTGTCACGGGCCTTTTTGTTTGCTTGTAATTCCAAACGCGCGCCGCTAGTTTGCGCCGGCAATAAGAGATGCAGCTGTAGCTCAGTTGGTTAGAGCGCCGGATTGTGGATCCGGAGGTCGGTGGTTCGAGCCCACCCAGCTGTACCATTGAGGGGGCATACGTCAGATCGATCTCACCTGTTTCAAAACCTATGATGTGCGTGGCCGTGTGGGCCACGATCTCGACGGGGCAATCGCCTACCGCGTTGGCCGGGCCTTCGCGCAATTTCTGAATGCGAAAAATATCGTGGTTGGCTGCGATGTCAGGCTTTCAAGTCCATCGCTCAAGGCTGCGTTGGTTGAAGGCATTCTCGATGCAGGTTCAAACGTTGTTGATTTGGGCGTGACGGGAACTGAAGAAATCTATTTTGCTTCATTTCATCTTGATGTTGATGGCGGCATTGAAATCACCGCAAGTCACAACCCCGCCGACCATAACGGCATGAAGTTTGTGGGCCGTGGCGGCCGGCCCATTGGCATTGCCGATGAATTTGTAAGCATCCGGAAGTTGGCTGAAGAAAATGTCTTCACGGCCACGCCAAGGCGCGGACAGCTTTCCCGCACATCACTGCTTAAGCCCTATGTTGAACATGTACTGGGTTACATCGATGTGAAATCCCTTCGCCCCATGAAGCTTGTTGTGGATGCAGGCAACGGTGCCGCAGGCCATGTGGTTGACGCACTTGAAGCGAAGTTGCCGCAGATTCAGTTCATAAAAATAAATCATGAGCCAAACGGCAATTTCCCCAACGGCGTACCTAATCCGCTGGTCCCTGAAAATCGTTTCCTCACCAGCAAAGCTGTAAAGCTTCACAAGGCTGATATTGGTGTGGCCTGGGATGGTGACTTTGATCGCTGCTTCCTGTTTGATGAGAACGGCGAATATGTTTCAGGCTACTATCTGGCCGGCCTTCTCATGTCGGCATTCATGGCAAAATATCCCGGCGCAAAATTTGTGATCGATCCACGCCTTTTCTGGAACACCCTGGACATCATGAAAAGCGGCAACCATGGCTTTGCGATGAGCCGCACGGGTCACACTTTTTTCAAGGAGCACATGCGTCGCATTGATGCGGTTTACGGTGGTGAATCCAGTTCCCACCATTATTTTCGCGATTTCGCCTATTGCGACAGCGGCATGATTCCCTGGTTGCTGGTGGTGGAGTATTTGGGCAATTCGGGAAAATCCCTGCGCGAGCTGATCGAGGCGCGAAAGGCGATGTTTCCATGCAGTGATGAAATCAACTTCAAAGTGGCCGATGTGCCCGCCACGATTGAGCGCGTATTGGCCATTTACCGCGATCAGGCCGTGAATATTGATTTCACCGATGGCCTGAGTGTGGAATTTGAGGCATGGCGCTTCAATCTCCGGGGATCAAATACCGAAGCCCTGTTGCGCCTCAATATTGAAAGCCGCGGCGATGTGGGGCTGGTGGGCGCCAAGGTTGATGAGATTGCCAAGCTCATCAACAACGCTACTTCCTGATGCCGAGAAGGTTATCCGTTGTAAATGCTTCCGCCAATTGCGCCTCGGTCATGAGGCCCTCGCTCAATGCCACTTCGCGAATGGTGCGCCGGGTTTTAAGGGCAATTTTCGCCACGCGCGACGCCGCGTCGTACCCGATATAGGGGTTAAGTGCGGTGACCGTGACGAGGGAACCGACCAGCAATTCCTGGCAGCGCTCTTCATCTGCCTCGATGCCGACAATGCAGCGCTCGCGTAACACCACCATCCCCCGCATCAGCATGCGCATGGATTGCAGAATGTTGAAGACGATCACCGGCTCCATTGCATTGAGCTGAAGCTGGCCCGCCTCGGCCGCAAGTGTCACGGTAAGATCATTGCCAATGACCTGATAGGCAATCTGGTTGACCACTTCGGGAACCACCGGATTGACCTTGCCCGGCATGATTGATGAGCCTGCCTGCACGGATGGCAGGCGGATTTCACCAAAGCCAGCACGTGGCCCGCTGTTCAGCAGGCGGAGGTCATTGCAGATTTTTGAAAGCTTCACCGCAATGCGTTTCAACACGCCCGAGAATGTGACGAAAGCCCCCATGTCGGATGTGGCTTCAATAAGGTCGCCAGCGGTAATGAGCTGGATGCCGGATACTTTTGACAAATGGCTGATAACCGTTGCGGGATAATTTTCCGGCGTGTTGATGCCTGTGCCAATGGCCGTTCCGCCAAGATTGACCTCGCGCAACAAATTGGAAAATTCGCGCAAACGGTCGATGTCCTCACCAACGGTGACGGCAAAGGCGCGGAATTCGGAACCCAGCCGCATGGGAACCGCATCCATGAGCTGGGTGCGCCCCACTTTAATGATGTGATCAAATGCGGCGGCCTTTTGCAGCAATGCTGCCTTGAGTGCCACTTGGCTATCCAGCAGCGAAGGACAATCGCGCAACATCGTCAGGCGGACCGCCGTTGGGTAGACATCGTTGGTTGATTGCGAAAGATTGACATGGTCGGTGGGGCTGATGCTGGCATAGTCTCCGGGCTTTTTGCCAATATGCCGCAATGCCATGTTGGCGATAACTTCATTGGCATTCATGTTGGTGGAAGTGCCAGCGCCGCCTTGCAGCATGTCGACGACAAAAAATTCATGGCCAATGCCGGCAATGATCTGATCGCAGGCTGCGACAATGGCTCCGGCAATTTCCGCGCTGAGCGCACCAAGGTCGCGGTTGGCAAGGGCTGCGGCTTTCTTCGTCATGGCGAGTGATTGAACGAGTTCAGGATAATGGTTAAGCAGAACCCCCGTAATCGGAAAATTTTCCACCGCCCGCGCCGTATGGATTCCGTAATCGGCACCGCCAGGAATTTTCATTTCACCAAGCGAGTCTTTTTCGATACGGAATTGGGTCATGGTTTTGAGTTTCCTGATTCGTTTGGGTATAAGATGGGTCCATCCATAGGCCCTGCATAAAAATTAAGCAAAGTTGAAAAACAGCCCATTTGGAAAGGGTTTTATATGACAATTGAACTCAGAGCCGACGGTCGTCAATCGGAAACCGCGCTGGCTGTTCAGCGTGGCGTTGGTCGCCTGATGCGCGCGCATGGCTTTGCCACGTTGAATGAATTCACCCTGGCAACCGGCCGTCGCGCCGATGTGATTGCAGTGGGTATCAGTGGGGCGATTTGGATTGTTGAAATCAAATCTTCGCTTGAAGATTTCAGGGTTGATCAAAAATGGCCGGAATACCGCGAATTCTGTGACCGGTTTTTCTTTGCCATCCCACAGTCGCTTGCGCCGGAAATCATTCCTTTCGACGCAGGCCTCATCATTGCTGATAATTGGGGTGCCGAAATCATTCGCCAGCCACAAGAACTTGCAATCCACCCGGCCCGGCGCAAAGCTGTAACACTGGACTTCGCCCGCCTGGCGGCCCAGCGTTTGCACAGCCTGTATGATCCATGAAATTACTTCGGCGCGCGCTTTGCCAGAATGCGCTGCAGGGTGCGGCGATGCATGTTGAGGCGGCGCGCCGTTTCTGAAACATTGCGGCTGCACAATTCATAAACCCGCTGGATATGCTCCCACCGCACGCGGTCGGCCGACATCGGGTTTTCCGGCAACGCGTTTCTGCTGTCCTTGTCCGAAATGAGTGCGCCATAAACCGCATCAGCATCCGCAGGCTTTGCGAGATAATCAATGGCACCAAGTTTGACGGCCGTAACGGCTGTGGCAATATTGCCGTATCCCGTCAGCACAACGGCGCGCGCATCGGGGCGGCTGGCATGCAGGATTTCAATGACGTCAAGCCCGTTGCCATCACCCAGCCGCAAATCGACAACCGCATAGCCAGGCGCTGACTTTCGCACCTGCTGAATGCCTTCGGCAACCGACTCTGCCATGCGCACTTCAAAGCCGCGGGTTTCCATGGCGCGTGCAAGGCGCGTTAAAAACGGCTTGTCGTCGTCAACCAGCAAAAGTGTCTTGTCGAGGGGTAGGGTAATTTCAGTCATCACCTTGGATACACCAGCTCCTGTCATTTGCCTATCTATACGCGTAAATGGGCCGCTTGGACTAGCCCCACGTCGACAACGCTGCGTGGCCAGTTCAATTGAATAATGGCTCCATGCGCAGGCAGTGGCCGGTTGGCCAGTGAAACCGCCGCACCTGATCGTTCCAGCAAGGTCTTGGCGATGAAGAAGCCCAGTCCCATGCCTTCGTGGCGGCCTCTCTCGCTTTCACTGTCGACACCATAGCCAGGCCGCGACGTGACAAAGGGGTCGCCAAGCCGGTCAAAAATATTCTGGTCAAACCCCGGACCATCATCGGAAATGAGGAGTGTCACCTTTGTCGTGGACCAGTGTGCCACAATGCTCACTTTGGCTTGCGCAAAATCAACGGCATTCTCAAGCAGGTTTCCCAAGCCGTAGGTAATAGCCGGGTTGCGCCGGAACACCGGTTCATGTGAAAGGGCATCAATCCCCTCACCGGTAACCGTAATGTCGATATTGACATCCGGTCCCCGCAACGGCGAAACCAGGTCTTCAATCATCACCGAGAGTTTCACCCGCTCATACATGTCATCGGTTTGCGCGTCGCGGTTTGCCAATCGCGACAGGATTTCCCGGCACCTCGCGGTTTGACTGATGAGAAGGTCAATATCCTCCGTGTGCGAACCTTTTTTGGGAAGTTCGCGTTTCAGTTCCTTGGCCACCAGCGCAATGGTGGCCAATGGCGTTCCCAATTCATGGGCTGCTGCAGCGGCAAGCCCGTCGAGAGCTGAAAGCCGCTGCTCGCGCGCTAGCACAAGTTCCGCAGCGGTGAGTGCCGTGGACATTTGCCGCGCCTCTTCGGCGATGCGCCGGGCATAAATTGATGAGAACACCACGCCGCAAATCAGTGCCACCCACATGCCAGATACATAGGCCGCGGGCAAAACCAGTGGTGCCGAAATGCTCCACGGCAAAGGCTTGTGATAGAGCGCCAGGAAAGTGGCACAAAGGAATGCAATTGAGCTGAGCGACAATATCCATTTGAGCGGCAGGGATGTTGCAGAAACGGTGACCGGCACGAGAAACAGAAATGCAAATGGGTTTTCCAGTCCGCCGGTGAGGTACAAGAGCAGCGCCAGCTGAATGACATCATAGCCAAGCAGCAATCCGGCCTGTGTTGGCGCCAGCCGCAGGCTTGAGCGCCAGCGCAGCGTCAGAAAAATGTTAAGCCATGCACTCAGCGCAATAACCGCCAGGCAGGCACCAAGCGGCAGCGGAAAATCAAGGATGAAATGCACACCCAATACCGCAAAGCATTGGCCAAGCACGGCAAGCCATCGCAAGCGCACCAATGTACGCAGGCTGAGCAGCCCCGCATTATTATTGAGGCCTTCCGGCGTTTCGAGTGCGGCACTAAAAATGCCCATGGAGTGTTGGACCTCTGATTTACTTGAGTGCCACTTTAAGTTAAAGCCTGAAGAATGCCAAAACAACAATTTGCGCCGTCAAAGTTTCAACTCGTCTTCCTGGTGCTGGCATTGCTTGCTGCTCTCGCCTTTGCAGGTTCGGCTTTGTATTTTGTAAATCCGGCCCACAAGGGTTCTGGCACTGGCACAGCCCTGGTAGGTGGTCCCTTCACGCTGATCGATCAAACCGGCAAGAAAGTAACTGAGAAAGATTTTCTGGGGCGCTACATGCTGGTGTTCTTTGGCTACACCTATTGTCCCGATGTCTGCCCAACTGAACTGCAAGTGATGTCTGCCGCTCTCGATAGCTTGGGGTCCAGG